>CALDJV010000532.1 GCA_937899305.1 uncultured Cytophagaceae bacterium | reverse complement strand
ATCGATAGTAAGATTTAATAAAAACCGTCGAACGAATTTTTTCTAAGTTAATTAGATTTTGGTAAAAATTTTGCGATCATCTTGAAAAGAAATTCTCTGATGAATTTATTCAGGACAATTCTCAGAACAATAAATGCATCATAAAGTATTTGGCCAAATAAATATTATAAGTAATGAAAAAAACAGTATCATTTCTATTGCTTGCTCTTTTACTAAATCCGAGTATTTGGGCACAAAACTGTGCAAAAATTGATAGTTTAAATCGAGTTTGGCGACTTGTCAAAGGCAAAGATATCAAAGCAGAAATCAACACATTGAACGCTTTGGTATATGAGTATACCAAAGATCACCAAGGTAAGGCATCTTTCTTATCCAAAAAAGCCTTGGAGATGGCACAAGATGCCAAACATGAAAAAGGAATCGCGGATGCTTTGATGAACAATGGCTTGATTGAATACCAGGAGCTACATCACGCTGAAATTGCCATTTCTGATTACCAGCGTGCATTAAAAATCTACAAAAATTTAAACGATGAAAAAAGTGTAGTAAAAGCGCTGGAAGCCATTGCTGACTTTTATTACCGCTTGGCTGACGAAACCAGTTACAAAAATGCTTTGAATACCTATACTCAAGTGCTAGAGTATAAGAGAAAAGCAAATGATATTAGAGGTGTCACAGCCGTTTCTGAAAAATTGGGAGAGCTCTACAGCCATTTAGGACAATACAAAAAAGGAGAAGAAATTTTGCAAAAAGCAATGGAACATGAAGATTTTCTGGGAGAAAATAGTAACACCGCACGTTTGCTTTTGGGATTGTACGCTCACATGGATCAATTACAAGCCAAAGCAAATGGAGAGTCATCTAAAAGTAGTACTTCTCTTTACATCATTATTGGTCTCAGCGCACTTGCCTTGGTATTGTTGATCACGGTCATTATAGTCATTGGTCAAAAAAATAAATCTCAACAATTAGCCAAATTACAAGAGCATAGTACCGATGTAGCAAGTTAAAAAATCAAAAAGTAATTACTTATAATTTAAAAAAGAGCCAATCTATTGGGCTCTTTTTTTATTCTACTCTCACCAGCCTCTTATCATCTCCCGCCATTTTTCCCAGATTTTCTACTCGCCTTTTGTGGTGTTATTTTTGTTTGAGAAAATACTCCTTTACTGACTATGTTGTGTTGATTTGAAACCTCCTATAAATTCATGAATAACTCACAAGCAAACCCTGGCGAAAATCAAAAGGACCTACTAAAACTTAGTCAGTATGAAAACTGGGCAAAACGAGCTCAAGAAGTAGTGTTTAAAATGCACCGAAGGAACTTACAAGATTTGCTTTCTGACTCCTTCATATTTGAAGTACCTCGTATGAATGCCTCAGGTGACTTTTATTATGTACAGGTTTTACCAAAAAATCGAATTTTAGTCGTCGTAGGCGATGCCCCTGGTTATGGCATTATGGGTGCTTTCCTGCATTTGGTTGTAGATCGGTTGGTGACCGAATGCTTACATCAAGAAGAAATTCAGGAACCAAGTGCCGTACTAGAATACCTGAATGCCCAAATTAATCATAACCTGAACGAAATTGTTCCGCTTGAAGACAAAGCCCAGATAAAACTATCGGTATGTGTAGTAGACGAAATGGAAAGACAGGTCACTTTTGCGGGAGCCAAACAACGCATGACCTACATTCAGCAGGGGGTTGTGAAAGAGGCCAAAGGGAGCATGTATGCGGTGGGTACCACGATGATAGCAGAAAAAGAAATTCCTACTCACGTACTTAATCTAGAAGAAGGAATTACTCAAATATACTTGTCTACTGATGGTTTTCAAGATCAATTTGGAGGCAAAGATAGCAAGCGATTTATGCGCAAACGACTCCTGGATCTTTTCAAAACGATTCATCCCAAATCGCAGGAGGATCAAAAAAAACAACTAGAAAAAGCATTCAATGACTGGAAAGGAAAAGAAAACCAGGTAGATGATGTACTCGTATTGGGTTTCAAGATTGATTAACTTTCCGCTTAAAAAGTTCCCCTTCCCTATTGGTGCCATCCGATGGGGATTTTTTATGTGCAAAAATGCTTAAACATCCTATCACTTTTGGTGTTTTTAGTTATATATTACTCCATACTACTAGACATTTTTCGTTTGTGTCTCCACAAACGAAGGCGACCGCGCCGTTGGCAGTGTCTTCACTGCCAACTTTAGCCAAAATGTCTATTGGTATGATACCACTCCTAATATCATTTATATGAGGTCATATTATTGCATACTTCTGGTGGTTCTCCTCAATGTTGGTTGTAGCCCCAAATCAATCAAGGTAATTAACCGTGCATCTGTACAAACCCAACCTTTCAAACAAACCATCCCTTACACTACGGTAAAAAGAGTAATGATTGTTAAAATGAAACTGAAAAACAATCGTACTTATCGTTTTTTGTGGGATACTGGTGCAGCAGCAACGGTTATTAATAGAGAAGTAGCCAATGAATTAGGCCTTAAAACAATCTCTAGTATGAAAGTTGTTGACTCTCGTAAAACATCTCGAAGACAAGGCATCGTTAACCTAGGGAAAGTAGAAATTGCGGGGGTAAAGTTTAAGAATATCGCCGCTTTTGTGATCGATTTTCCAGAAGAGTCGGTCATTTCTTGTTATGCCGACGGGGGTATTATTGGCGCCAATATCATCTCTCGATGTAACTGGACTATTGACTACCAAACGCAACAACTTACCTTCACCAACTCACCATTTAACCTCCACACAAATACTCAAGCCATTCCCTTTAAAACTAGTTTTTCGGGTAAAATGTACTTCCAAGCACAATTAATGGGCAAAACCATTCAAAATATTCTGTTCGATTCTGGTTCTAGTGGTGGCCTGGATTTAAGCCTCAAGTTTGGATTAAAAACGGGCCTATTACAGAAATTCCCTAGCAATAAATTAATAGATGGCACCACGCAAGGAATTTATGGTACTCGTATAGATACCACTTACTTATCAGTAATTGATTCGCTCACATTGGGGAAGCAAATGCAATCAAGCATTCCGGTAGAATTTGGTAAACTTTCTAAAACTAAGGTGGGCAATCGCGTATTACAAAATTTCAAAATTCATATTGATTTTACTCACAAACGCATGCTTCTGGAACCTCGAAATGCGCCATCTTATTTGTGGATAACATTTGGCGTGTTGTTTAAACGTGCATCCAATGGAAAAGTCAGTATTGGCTCATTGTTTCAACCTTCAGATGCCGCTAAAAAAGGCTTAAAGGTTGGAGACGAAGTTGTGGCGATTGATGATCAACCAGTGAAAACGTTTTTTAAGGATAAATGTCATTTTTATGATTGGCAATTTAAGTTAAATCAGCTCGATCAAATCAAGCTCACCCTCAAAAACAAGCAACAGATTGTACTTCAACAAAGACCACTCGCCCTAAAGTTTTGGCAGCATACCAACGATTAGTAAGAATGGCTTGCCAAATTTCCACTTCTTTTTCCTACTTTTGCATCTTCAAATTTTTCGGGTAATTATTTTTTACTTGAAAAATGAGCCAAGGTATTTGATTAAGGTATATGAAAATATTTATGACAGGGGCTACAGGCTACATTGGTAGGCTTTTGGCCCAAAAACTCGCCGAACAAGGACACACCATTCATGCGCTTTGTCGCTCTACCTCTCAAACTCAGGATTTACAACATCCCAATATTCATTTTTTTGAAGGTGATTTGCTCAAACCTGAAAGCTTGGACAAGGCCATGGCCTCTTGTGAACAAGCCTATCATTTGGCGGCGTTTGCCAAGGTATTTACCAAACGCCCTGAACTACACGATGAGATCAATGTAGAAGGCACCCTAAATGTACTCGCTGCAGCCAAAAAAGCGGGGGTTCAGCGTACCGTATTTACCTCTACAGGTGGCGTATTTGGGTTCTCGTCTCCAGGCAATCCCGTGGATGAAGATACCCCTCGCAATATTGATTTTTTTAACCATTATGAACGTACCAAAACCGAAGCTGAAGAAAAAATAAGCGCTTTGGCAGCTCAGGGACAAGACATTGTCATTGTAAACCCTACTCGAGTATATGGCCCTGGTTTACTGAGCGAAAGCAATGCTGCTACCCGCTTAATGCAGTTGTACTACAAGGGCAAATGGAAGATGAGCCCTGGTGATGGTACCAAGCTGGGGAACTATGTATTTGTAAATGATGTGGTAGACGGGCACATACTAGCGATGGAAAAGGGCCGTTCTGGCGAACGTTATATCATTGGAGGGGTCAATGCTTCTTACAAAGAACTGTTTGATACCTTGGGTAAATTTGCCCCAAAAAAATTGAAGCTCATCAATGCTCCAGTATGGCTTATGCTTACTGTGGCTAATTTTGAGCTGGCCAAAGCCAAGTTATTTGGTATGAAGCCACTCATTACGCCAAAGTATGCTCAAAAATACACGTACCACTGGGGGCTCAGCAGTGCCAAAGCAGAAAAAGAGCTGGGTTACCAGATTACTTCTTTAGACGATGGCATTCGTCAAACTGTAGAGTGGTTGGCTGCTCTAGAAAAGGAAGAGGCTCAAACTGTGAAAGCATAAGGGCAATGGACTATTATTCCGCCTTCGGCTCATTGTTACATTGTTAAATGGTTGCGCGAGGCGATGAAAAACTATGGACTATGGACCGTCGACTGTGGACTAAAAACCAATTGTTCCGCCTTCGGCTCATTGTTCTTGTTCTATTGCTTTGCTACGCTTCGCTTATTGTTACATTGCTTTATTGTTAGTTCCTTCGACTTCGCTCAGGACTTCGGGTTGCGCAAAGCAGTAGTCATATTCTTATTTTCGCAAATATGATAACATCTACTGTTCCGCTTCGCGCTACTATGGACTATGGACCATTGACTAAAAAACTATGGACTAAAAAAAGTTACCAATCGCTATGCAATCATATTACCTAAAAACGAATTTATGCAAAAGGAAAAATACACCCTAGTTACTGGTGGCAGTGAAGGAATCGGCCGAGCTTTGGCCGAAGAATGCGCCAAAAGAGGGATGAATATATTATTGGTGGCTTTGCCCCAACCTCAACTAGAACTTGCCGCTCAACATATCAGAGAAACTTTTCAGGTAAGAGCCGAGTATTTTGGGGTGGACCTTACCGAAGAGCAAGCCCCCTACCAAGTACTCGAGTGGGTACAGCAAAAGGGGTATCAGGTAGATATGTTGATCAACAATGCTGGATTTGGCTATGCAGGTGCGTTCGAGGCTTATGCATCGCCTCAGTTTTTCGATAAATTGATGCAACTAAACATGCGGGCTTTGGTATTGCTCAACCGTTTGTTCATTCCTGAATTGAAGAAAAACCCCAAGGCCTACTTGATGAACCTAGGCAGCATGTCATCGTTCCAACCGGTACCCTACCAAGCCGTGTATGGCGCCTCTAAAGCCTTTATTTATAACTTTACCCGAGCCATTCGGGTAGAATTGGCCGAATCCAATGTTTCGGTGATGGCCTTGTGCCCCGGTGGTACCAACACCAACGACATCAACAAAGCACGCAATGCTGATTTGAAGGGACTGGCCAAAAAATCTATTCTAAACCCGGAAGATATTGCTCCTAAAGCCATTGATGCTTTACTCAAAGGAAAAGCCAAATTATTGACTGGACGCATTAACCGGATCATTTTGAGTATCAGTAAGTTGATCCCTTTGAATACACGTTTGAAGATTGCGGCTAAAAATTTAAAACCTCAACAAGAGTTCAAGCAAACTCAAGATGCTTCTCAACAAGAAAAAGTAAAAGTTTAACGCATTAAAAAGTAAATTGAATAGCACCCATGGATAAACTTCCAGTAATTATATTTGGCGCCGGTGGTTTAGGAGCCGCGGCTCTAGATGCTTTCCAAAGTAATAACGTAGTGGTATATGGCTTTTTGGATGAAGATGAAGCCCTCCACGGTACCGAAATCAACTACGTGGGCGTACTTGGTGACCCTAACGATGACACTTACCTCAACATCATTGGAAAAACCTGTTCGGCCTTTATTGCCACTGATGATAACGTGATCCGGGAAGAACTGGTAGCAACGCTCAAAAAACGTTGTAAAGTTATGCCCGCCAATGCGGTACATCCTCAGGCCATTGTGGCCGAAACGGCTGAAATTGGCTACGGCACCTTCATCCAAATGGGCGCTGCAATCAATAGCCAGGTAAAGGTAGGCAACCATTGTCTCATTCATCCCAATGCCAGCATCAACTATCAGGCAGTTTTGGGAGATTTTGTACAAGTGGGTGCAGGCACCAACATTGGCGCCAATGCTCAAATAGGCGAAAAAGCATTTGTGGGCTCTGGGGTCACCATTGTAGGAGGCATCAAGATTGGAGCCCATGCTCGAATAGGAGCAGGTTCAGTGGTGATTAAAGACGTAGAAGAAGGAGAAACGGTATTTGGCAACCCTGCCCAAGTGATGAAATAAATGCTAGTTTAAATACTCCATTTAGATAAAAATTTTAATTTTGCAGTTGCATTTTTCAAAAGGCACATTTATTGGACAAACCTAACCCAAGTTGGTAAAACGTTGAAGTTGTATGACTACGGAACAAAAACAAGACAAAAGACGCGTAATTTTAGTTGGATTCATTTTGGTATTGGTGCTACTCAATGTGGTGTTGATTTATATGATTTTGCAAAACAAAAATGCAGAAATCAAGGAGCAAAAAGCACTTTTAAAAGTCCAAAAAGAAGGGTATGAAACTCGCCTGAATACGGTGAAGCGCCTTCTTAAGCAGGAAATCAATCGCGCCAAACTAGATGGTGAAGAAAACAAACGCTACCAAGACTCACTTAGCACCGTATTGGATAGTGTAATCAAATACCAGGAAAAACTCAAGGGGCTGCAAGATTATAGCCGTCAACAAATCCAAGGCTACAAACTCAAAATTGCTGCTTATGAAGAGTTATTGATTCGCAAGGATTCTTTGATGCGGGAAATGAAAGGTACCATCAGACGACAAGGCGAGCAACTGACTGAGCTTCGTAAAAAGAACAATGAAGCGATGGAAAAGGTGGGCAAAACCAATGTAGCACTCAAAGAATACGAGAAAAAGTTTGCCAAAGCCGGAGTACTCAAGGCCGAAAACATTACCATCAATAGCATAGATCGTAGAGGTAAAGAAAGGTCAGGAGGAAGTTATCGTGAACGCAGAATCAAAAAACTTGTGATTCGTTTTTCATTGGCTGATAACAAAGCCGCCAAGATTGGTCAAAAGACCATTTATATGTTGCTAAAAGACGATACTGGCCAAACCCTGCTCCCACAAGTGGGTAGCGGTCGTTTCAAAATCAACGGAACCGAAACCTCTTACACGTCCGCTTACAGCTTTTTATTTGACAATTCTCAACAAAATATCAACTTTACTTTTGAGAAAGACACTGAATTGGGCAAGGGTCGTTTCATGGTGGAATTGTATTCTGAGGATGAAAAAATTGGCATTGGTTCATTTACGGTAAGATAGGTAAATATTCACCATATATAATTTCAAAAAAGGCAGGGTTTGCATTGAGCAAGCCCTGCCTTTTTCCATTTTTGGGCAGGCATACTCGTATAACACGATACAACAAACACTTTACATACTATGAATACTTCTAAACAATCAAATAAGTCGACCAATCCATCGTCTAAAAAAAACCTATTGCCTATTCTTTTGGCCTTGTCAGTCATCGTAAACCTGGTATTGGTATACATCATTTTTGAGAAAAAAAATGTAGAAATCGCGCACCAAAAACAAATGAATCAGCGGCAACAGCAAATCAATGCCGAACAAAAATCAAGTTATAGTCAAAGTTTGTCCCGCCTGTCTCAACGGCTGAAACAAGAAATAGCCCATTCTAAAAAATTTGGTCAGGCACAGCAACAATACCGCGACTCTTTGACTAAAGTATTGAAGCACGTAGAAGCCGACCGAACCCGCCTGCGGCAAACGTTGGTATTGACCCAAAAGCAGATGAAGGCCTACAAACTCAAAATTGCGGCCTATGAAATGCTCTTGATTCGCAAAGATTCGTTGATGACAAACCTCAAAGAAATCAACACGATGCTGGGCGATCAGAATCATCGTTTGAATATTCAGGTAAACCGAGGCATAGAAGCCAAAACCAACCTCGAGAAGGAAAAAGAAAAACTCCAAAGTAAGATCAAACAAGCCGCGGGTCTCAAAGTCAAAGACATTGTCATCAAGCGGGTCAATCGCCGTGGCAAAAGCAAGGCAGGGAAGGTTTTTCGGGAAAGAAATATCTCCAAGCTACAGGTGTACCTTTCATTTGTTGACAATGAGTTGATCGAGATTGGCAATAAATCGGTGGTGATGCTTCTCAAAGATGAAATGGGACAAACACTGGTACCCTCCATAAGCAATGGTACATTTGATTTGGCTGGTCAGCAGACTTCCTACACTGCTGCTCAGCGCTTTATATACGACAAATCGCCCCAAACGATTATGCTCAACTACGATAAGGATAAGCCATTGGGCAAAGGAAAATTTTTAGTAGAGCTGTATTCGGAAGGTAAAAAAATTGGGGCGGATTCTTTTAGAGTGAGGTAATTTTATGCGAAGGTGGTAGTTGGTTTCCTAAATGCAGCCAACTGCCTCATAAAAATTTAGGTTTCTAACTTAATCATAGTGATCATGTCAAATACGCCATTTCCCCAATTAAAACGCTTGATTACCAGTGAAGATCCTGCCAACATTGCCTTGGCTTGCCAGTTGGCTAAAGGAATGCCTGCTTTACCTCCCGAACTACTCCCCTTATTTATCGACTCGGAACAAAAATATAACCTTTGTTTGCTCCATGGATTTTTTGAGCCACTAGGGTTTCGTCGTAGTCCTGAAGAAGTAAAACAAGCCGCTCAAGCAGGTGTTCAGGTAAATTGGCTAAAACATATTACAGAGTTAACGTTTTTGGATCGTAGTCTGGCCAGGGGAAAACTCAAGGTAGTACCTCCCGAAATTGGTCAACTTAAGCACCTTTATCGGCTCACGATATACAATCAACCCATTCGATCTTTGCCTCCCGAAATAGGACAATTGGAGCAGTTAGGGGAATTGTATGTATGCAACACCCTCCTAGAGAACTTACCTTCCGAAATAACGAACTTGTATCAATTGTCTTCTCTCAACCTCTCCTTTTCTAATTTAGACAAACTCCCCCCCGAAATTGGCCAATTACAAGCATTAGAATCTCTAAAGATTCAAGGCACTTTGATCGAGGATGTTCCTCCTACATTATTGCAAATCAAAGGCTTACAATGGGTGACCCTTTCCTCTGTTTTACTCAATAATACTTATCAATTATGGCCTCAATTCCCCTTACTCAAAAGGTTGCGCTTGCCAGTAGATGACTTGTTGGAAGTTCCTCCAGAAATCATTCATTTTTTTAGAAAACTTGATCCCTCATTGAGCTTATCTCCACCCAATATAGAAATTAGCGATACCAGATATTACCAGCCTTCGCCCGATATCAGGCTACAAATCGCAGGGTATTTAGGCGAAACTCACGCCTCGTTAGAAATTACCGGAGATGAATACGATGCCTCCAATACAAATTATCCATACCTCAAAAAATGGCTCCAAGGTTATCTATTATTTCCCATGGCCACCACAAAAATTTGTTTTTACTACTTTGATCCTCAACCCGCGTCCTCCCAGGTAGTATTGGATATCCTTTCTATTATGGCGCAAATTCCTGAGGTTTTGATTGAATGGATCTATGAAACCGACGCCCAAAAAGCATTGGGTGAGCATCTCAAGAAGCAATGTAAAGTACCATTTGAGTTACAAGTAAGGGCCGACGACCCCGACAACTCCGACGATGACGTACCTTTTTGAAAAAACAAATGATAAAAAGAGGTTTCAATGATTCCATTAAAACCTCTTTTTTGAGACATTTACAATCGACGATCTGATTCCTCGATAGGCAAATCGTTGATGCTGGCAAAACGCTTTTGCATCAAGCCGTTTTCATCAAACTCCCAGTTTTCGTTGCCATAGGCCCGATACCATTGCCCCGAATCATCGCGCCACTCGTATTCAAAACGTACCGCAATGTGGTTGTCTTTATACGCCCACAACTCTTTTTTGAGCTTGTAGTCTAGCTCTTTGTTCCACTTGCGTTCCAGAAATTGCTGTACTTCGGCCCGTCCATTGATAAATTCGGCCCGATTACGCCATTCAGTGTCTTTGGTATAGGCCATCGATACCTTTACTGGATCTTTGCTATTCCAGGCGTCTTCTGCTAGCTGTACTTTTTGTCGGGCGGTTTCCTCATTGAAGGGAGGAAAAGGAGGTTTTTGTTCCATTAGATCATTTATAAAAGTGATTTGACAATATTTTTAATTTTCAATACTGGGGTCTGTTCTCTATAGAGTTGACTTTCAATAATGGCACTCTCAAACAAAAAGTAAATATGATCGGCCAAATGGGCGTAGGTACCTTGGGAAATGGCTGTAATGTAGTCTTGCAAATCAGTTTTGTGTTGTTGAATGACTTGCAAAATAGCCGATTGCTCTTCTACCGATATTTCGGAGAGTATGTTTAAAAAGCTACAGCCTCGAAACTCTTCTTTTTCATTCATTTGCATAATGAAATCAAACAAAGCCAGTAGTTTTGCTTGCTCCCCTACCACCGGATCTACTACTTGGCATAACTGCGCAAACCACTGTTGGTGACGCCGTTCCAAAAAAGCAATGCATAATTGATCCTTGGAGGCAAAATGCTGATACAAGGTAGATTTGGCAATATTGGCTGCAGCAATGATCTCATTAATGCCCGTAGAATTATAGCCCTGTTCATGAAAGAGTCGGCTGGCTGCATTTAATATTTTTTCTTTGGCTTTGGTCATTTCTCTGGGTCATTTAAAAACAGACAAGTCGGTACGATTTTACCCAAAAACTATTTTACAAATAAAAAGGTTCAATGTGGCCATATAAATGATAAAGCACCGCAGAAATATGTTATCTTGTGACCCAGAAAATTTAGATAAGTAAAACGGAAGAAATAAACTAATCCAAATTTGATGCAATAGCTTACTGTAAGGCGACTAAAAAAATTGGCTAATAGCAGCGCTATTCGCTCTATTTTTTTGGGACGCATGGCAGCAAGAAATTAGTCAAATGGATTAAGTTATTTATGTAGTTTTACTAAGATCAAATCAATCCGATGAAACAGTTTTCTCAAATATTTTTTGTTTTTGTACCTTGGTACGCTTTCATCTGCGTCATACTACTTGGCCTGCTACGTATCGTAGCCACTGGTATCGGGCTTCAAATCGTTGATGCCCTCCTTACTTTGGCGGCTTTACAGATTTTTATACGCATTGGTTATTTTATCCAGGAAGCAGGAAGGCTACTATGGGCAAAAATTGCGGGTGGAGTTCCTCACCATATCATCATAGGTACAGGAGAATCTATTACTGATCTGGAAATATTTAGGGTAAAGGTTGGATTCAATGAACGCCTAAACCTGGCCGTTTCTTTGGCTTTTTTTGAGAACAAATCATCGCTTAAGTTTCGCTTTGGTACTTATCTGGCCGGACGATTGCTCACCAGTGGAGGGCTCACTTTGGCTTTATTTTTATTGTGTGGCTTTCATATCAAGGCTTTTTTGGGGCAACATGGGGTTGCTTTAGGAAGCGCCTTCATTTTGGCTAATTTGTATCATTTTGTAATCCACCTTTTCCCAGTCAAAGTTCAATATGGAAGAACCAACTTTCCGAGCGACCAAGTAACGCTGGCAAATTTATCAGAAACGCCTGAAAACGATTTGGTGACCAACTTGAGTGACATCCACTTGATGGATATCCAAGACTACCTTACCAAAGAAAAGTATCAAGAGGCCTATCATCTATACAGAAAGGTGCAATCTCCCCAAAACCAAATCCTTCGCATCAATACCGCACTTCAATTAGCGATACAATTGTATCAACAAACTTTTTTCCGCAAATCTTTGAAAGTTTCTCAAAGTCTCAAGGAGGTCATTCAACCACCTGTCTATGGCAATCTAAAAGACAGCTGGCACCTTGGTCGGGCCTGGAACCTGGTGGCCATCAACCAACTCGACAAAGCAACCTATCAGTTAAGTTTGCGGCAAGTTACTGAAAACAATGCGGAGGACATTCACTTGATAGAAGGCATCATACGCATCAGACAGGGTCAAATTGAGGAGGCCATTGACCTCTTAAAACCCTTGGTAAACTTTGCTACCGACTCTTTTTCATCGTTGATGGCCGCTATATTTCTTTGTGAAGGTTTGCATCAACACGCTCCCGAAATGGCAGGTAATTACCTCCGTTATGTACATACTCACCGTAAGGAGCTGGTCCCCATTCATAAGTTTTTTCTGAAAAAAGCAATACAAGTCAAAAGGAATGCTGGTATCGAATAACCACCCCTCTAGAGAAAACCTGGTTCATTTTTAAGTTCAACTTGCAATCCCCATTAAAAAACGCTACTTTTGCCAGCTCAAAATGTGTTATTAGATTAAATAGAAGCAAAAAATGCATTTAAATGATTATGAAACGGTGTTCATTTTAACTCCCGTTTTATCTGATGAACAGATAAAGGACACCGTAGATAAGTTCCAAAAAGTTCTTACAGACAACGGTGCAGAGCTTGTACACGTAGACCACTGGGGAATGAAGAAGTTGGCTTATCCTATCAGAAAAAAAACTTCCGGAGTTTATACGGTTATTCAATTCAAAGCACCTGGTACTATTGTGAAGGCATTAGAAACCGAGTACCACCGCGATGAGCGTGTTATGCGTCACTTGTGTATTTCATTAGACAGGCACGCCGTAGCATACAATGAAAAGAAACGTAGAAAATTATCAGAAACAAAAGTAGATGAGACAGCAACAGCGGAATAGAAGAAACAACATGACGTTGATGAACGAGCCTGTTCATACCAACGAAAACCGGAAGAAATATTGCCGATTCAAAAAGAACGGTATCAAATATATTGATTACAAAGATCCTAACTTCTTGTTGAAGTTTGTAAACGATCAAGGTAAAATTCTTCCTCGAAGAATCACTGGTACGAGTCTGAAATTTCAACGCAAAATTGCCCAGGCGGTAAAAAGAGCCCGTCACTTGGCTTTGCTTCCTTACGTAACCGACTCGTTAAAATAAACGCACCCCAATCAATATTAAACGTTTAAAAAGAGATGGAAGTAATTTTAAAAGACGATATACAAGGGCTTGGATATAAAAACGATATTGTAACGGTAAAGCCAGGTTACGGACGCAATTACCTGATCCCTCAGGGTTTTGCCATTCAAGCTACTAAGTCGGCTAAGAAAGTATTGGCCGAAAACTTGAAGCAAGCTGCTCACAAAGCAGAGAAAGTAAAAAGCGATGCCATTGCATTGGCCGAAAGAGTTGGTGATTTGGTATTGGAAATTCCAGCCAAAGCCAGTGAAACCGGAAAAATCTTTGGTTCGGTAACTTCTACTCAATTGGCAGCTGCTCTAGCTAAAGTAAACGAAGAATACGCCAACATCGATCGCCGTAAGATTTCTTTCGACAGTAAGTCGGTGAAAACTCTGGGTGAATACCAAGCTACAATTGACTTGCATCGTGAAGTAAAACACACGATCACGTTCAAAGTAGTAGTTTCTGAGTAAGCAACTCTCAAAATTTTATAAACAAAAGCACTCTCATGAGAGTGCTTTTGTTGCTTCAGCACTAACTACCCATATGGATCAATTTCGTACCACCTTTCGGCCTCCCTCCTCCCCTTTTACCATTCATTTACAAACTCCAGTATTGAGCCTGGGTTCTTGCTTTGCCCATACAATGGGACACAGATTGCAACAAAACAAATTCTCATCACTGGTCAATCCTTTTGGAGTCATCTTCAACCCTTTGTCGCTCTATAAGTTACTCCACACCAGCATCGCATTGTCCCCACTACAAGCGCAAGATTTGGTACAAAGCCAAGGCGTTTGGTATCATTATGATATGCATTCGGAGCTTTGGGCACACGACTTAACTGCTCTGCAAGAGAAAATAGCGCATCAAATCCAGCACACCCATCAGTTTTTACAATCTACTCAGGTGTTGATGCTTACGTTTGGCACTGCTTATGGCTATTTTCGACAGGAAAACCAACAACTGGTTGCCAATTGCCACAAAGTACCTCAACGGCATTTCAATAAAAAATTGCTGACGATTGAGGAAATCACGGAAGGTTTCTCAACTCTGTATCAAGCCCTTCAGGCCCTTCGTCCCGAGATCAAAATCATACTCACGGTAAGCCCAGTACGGCACCTTAAAGATACCATTCCGGCCAACCAAGTAAGTAAATCTATACTACGGGTAGCTTGCCACCAAATCGCAGAGCAATACCAGGAAGTGGTTTATTTTCCAGCTTATGAGTTGATGTTGGACGACTTGCGAGACTATCGTTTTTTCGAAGCCGATATGATTCATCCCAATCAAATAGCGAAAGATTACATTTGGAAGCAGTTTTCCCAGGTTTTTATGACCGATGATACGCTTCAATTCTTGAAAACTTGGAAAAAGATTCAGCAATCGTTGCAACACCGGTCGTTTCACCCGCATTCGGAAGCACATCAAGATTTTTTGCGAAAGCTATTAGCTCAGTTACAAGGTCTACGCTCGCAAATCAATGTCGAAAAGGAAATTGCTCAGGTAAATGATCAAATAATCTAATCAAATACTCTTATGGAACTTTTAACAATCGCAAAAGAAGCGTTTTTTCGCAGTAACGTAGACAAACGACATCCATTTAGATACTTCACTTTGGTTACTTTTGGAGAAACCTATCCAGAAGCACGCACTGTAGTAAGCCGTCGAGTAAGTAATACTTTGCAACTACTCATTTTTACTGATGCTCGTAGCCCTAAAGTCGCTCAGATTCAGAAAAATAACCGGGTATCGGCCTTATTTTACCATCCCAAACAAAAACTTCAGGTAAGAATGCAAGGCGAGGCCAGTTTGATTGACGACACTCACCCCGATTATCCGCAGTACTTGCATCAAGTAAAATCATCGCCCTTAGTACAGGATTATACCACTTTGCAAGCTCCAGGCAGTTTGCTGACAGACGATCAAATCTCAATTGACCATGGAGATACGCTTCACTTTTTGGCCATCCAAGTAACGCCTCATCGTCTGGATGTTTTGAAACTGGATAGGACCCAACATCAACGCGCCCAATACACTAAAAATGGTGAACACTGGGAGGAACAGAAATTAACACCATAAAAAATGCCCAACCAAACAGTTGGGCTTATTCAATATTGTATATATCATTCCAATAAAAGGTGAACATCACCTTGTCTGTTTATCGGATTAAAACACTTCTTGATGCAGATAATCAAAAATGTTTCGGGCAAGCTTTACATTGTTTACATCTACGTTGTTGGCTTTGGCCCGCGCCGTTTTTACGGCCTCAATCAACTCGTCTAAGCGCTGAATCAAGGTTTTCTTTTGAGATACGGTAATTTTTCCTGAAAAATAGGTGGTTTCGTATTTACCTACCTGAAAATCAAGGTAAAGCAACTCAGTTTGAGCAGGATGTTTTTCAGTTGCTTCATATTTTACAATTACCTTGGGGCGTTTTACACTTCTGAATTTTACTTCTTCGTCGGTCTTGTAAACCCCTTTTTGAGAATCAAATTCCCATTTTTTGGTATGGTCCAAGGTAGGAATCGCCTGGTACATCTCCTTGATTTTGCTCAAGTGTGCCTCCAGAGCCAACAAAGACGTAGCCGAAAAAGTACCAAAAACGGTTTCGCCTACTTTTAGCTCCGCTCGGGCTACATTAGAAGCATTGGTTTCTTCTTTGGAAAGGTGGGCATCAATCCCCGCGACAACCGCTTCCAAGGCTGAGTCTAGTTTTTCTTTGACCGTATTTACAATTTCTTTGTTTTCGTCAGGAATTTGCTCTGAGTCTTCTTCTAGAGAAACATAGCGTTTGATCATTCCATCAAAATAGGCTTCCTTCTTTGTAAAAGTGTTTTTTGCTTCGCCAATGGCTTGGTTTGACTTGTGTTTGCGGTCTTGCTCTACCGCCAGCAATTCGTGTAGCTTATTTGCCATTTTTCAGAATAATTAGGTTAAACTTTTAATAATTTTTATAGAGAAGAACAATCTTTTGACAGGACATACTCCTTTGTGATTGATTCCTCAATTGGCTAGATTTTTGGCTGACTGGAATTTATGGGGTCAGCCTTACTCACAAAAATATGTATTTTATCTTACTAACTGTTTTTTAATTTTGAATATTTACATAGTTAGTTGAGATTTACTACCTTTAATACCTACATTGTGGCATTTTTGACCAAGCAATAAACAAATTCAACAAATCAATAAACTGATCTATCATTTCAATTATGGAGCATTTACTTACCACGGAAGCCATCATAAGTTTAGTCACCCTCACCATTATGGAGATTATCCTGGGGGTAGATAATGTGGTATTTATCTCGATTGTCTCAGGCAAACTTCCCGAAGAACAACAACCCCGTGCCCGTAACATAGGCCTTACGTTGGCACTCATTCCCCGAATATTGCTGTTGTTGGCCATTTCTTGGATCATCCAACTACACGACGCCATCATTTCCTTTACTTTAAATGGCACTTATTATCAAATGAGCGAAAAAGGGCTCATTTTGGTATTAGGAGGGATGTTTTTGATTTACAGCAGTACCAAAGAAATTCACCACAAAATGACTGGTGGAGCAGAGGACGAGGAAGGTGAAAGCAAGCAAATTTCTTTCTCCAGGGTAATTGTCTCTATTGTATTGTTGAACATCGTTTTCTCGTTTGATTCAGTTTTGACCGCAGTTGGTTTGGCCGATCACGTAGAAATCATGATCATTGCAGTGGTGATCTCATCCATTATTATGATGGGTTTTGCGGGTGGTATTAGTCGTTTTGTCAATCAAAATCCTACAGTAAAGGTATTGGCGCTCTCTTTTTTATTGATGATTGGAATGTTGTTGGTAACAGAGTCGGTAGAGTATTTACCCAATGCTACTGAGCAAAGAATCGAATTGGCCGAAAAGCATTACAAAGAGGAACACGCGAAAAAAGGTAAAGCAAAGACCAAGGAGACAAAAGCCCCTGAGATCAACGAAAACAAAGTAAAATTTGAAGAAGTAGAAGTACCTAAAGGGTATGTTTATTTCGCAATGGCTTTTTCGTTGTTTGTAGAATTATTGAATTTGAGAATTACCAAAAATGCTCGAAGACGTAAGAAAAAACCCGAGCCTACGAATGAGTAATATTGGCCAGGGATGATCTAGTGCTATGGGCACTAGCGTATTTGATTCTTCAGCGTTATCATGAATAAAGAAAATATCGAGGTGAATTATTGCGTATTCATGGTTGTACTTTGAGATCACTATATGAGTTCGAATACTGTTAACGAATTATTCCTACTGTATTTTAAGGACCGCCCGGCTCGTCTGGATATTCAGCAGTTTACTCTGCTGGTGGAGTTTTTTCCTACGGCATTGGTGGTGCTTTCTGATGGAGTGCTGGACGAAGAAGAAAAAAACTACATTGGTCGTTTGGCCAAAAGTGTGGGGAGTATTTTTTTAGAAGATGGATATTCACCTCAAAAAGCCAATGAATTGGCGGTAATTTTTGGAGAAGAGTTGGAATATTTGATCCATCATCAAGATACCTGGAAGGACCACTTTCTAGAAACTTTACGCTCCCACCTTATCAGCTATCCGGAGCAAAAAGACAATATCTTAGATACGATTTACCTGTTTGCCGAGGCTTCGTCAGAGGAAGCACCTAGCGCTCCTGAGCAAGCAATGATTCATTTTTTGAAGGAAACCCTCAATTTGGAAGAAAATCTTTCTTAGGAATTTGTAAAAATAAAGTTTCATTTTGACTTCAAGCGCAGGGTTCATTTTTGGTCCACAGTCGACAGTCCACAGACGGCCATTTTTGATCAACTAAGTAGTTGTTTCTCACTTGTTGGAATCGAAAGGTTATTTTTTCATCTTTCTTAGAGGGTTATCAGACCTGATGGGTTCTTGGTTTAATTTTTCCAGAAACTTATCAGGTCTAAATCTAATTTTACTAGCTCAAGTACACTCCAAAAGTAGCTTCATCTTCGAGTTCGGCAGTGATGTGCTCTCTGAGGGTGGTAGACAATTCATACCCCACATAATCGGCCGCTACCGGAAATTTCTTATGGCTGCGATCCACCAAGACTGCAATTTGTAGCTTGTCTAACCTGATGTCAAAAAAAGGTTTCAAACTATACGCCAGGGTACGCCCGGTATTCAACACATCATCTATTAGAATCACCGTTTTATTGGCCAATTCTTCAGGATTGCAATCCAGGTTCACGTCTCCTTGAGTCGGGGTTTGTTTGTTAACGTTTACTTTGATCACTTTAGAAGGACGGCCAGTAATTTTGGAATAAGCGTTTTCTAGCATTTGAGCAAACAAATAACCACTTTGCCAAATTCCAGCAAATACCACTTCCCCTTCCTGAAAATTATTTTCGTAAATCTGATAAGCGATGCGGGTAATTTTTTGATTTACCTGGGCTCTGTTCAATATAAGGTTTTGTTGTTCCAGCATGGGCGTATCCCGATTGATTTTGATGCAATTGAGTTTTGGTAGAATATAAAAGTATTTTACCGATTTAATTTTTGTACTTTACTGATCAAAATTAAAGATTTGATTTTTAAAATTATCAAAACCTGGCAAATATTCTCGTACAATGAAAAAACTGGCTCATACCCTGTTGGGTGACTTTTTATCCTTGATTTTTCCTGAACTTTGCGTTTGTTGCAATGAATCGCTTTTAAAAGGCGAAACCCAAATATGTACCCAATGTCGGTATGACCTCCCCATTACCAATTATCATTTACATCGTCAAAATGCATTGTCCCAACGTTTTTGGGGTAAGCTACCCATCGAGTATGCGTTTGCTTATTTGAAGTTTACCAAGGGAGGCAAAGTACAAAAGATTTTGCACGACCTCAAATACAATGGTAACCAAGAGGTGGGAACAATGCTAGGAAGGTGGTATGGCCAAACCTTAGTAGATGCCGGGCTGACTCAATCAGACACAAATACAGTAGATGAAGCACAAATTTTCCAAGTCATTTTGCCCATTCCCTTGCACCAGGCAAAGTTACGCCACAGAGGTTTCAACCAAAGTGATTGCTTCGCCGAGGGGTTGTCATCTACTATGAACATACCCTGGCATAGTGATGTGTTGAAAAGAAACAAAGCCACCAAAACCCAAACCAGAAAAGGACGTATGGAACGCTGGCAAAACGTAGAAAATATTTTTGAAGTCACCGCCCCTGAGGTCATCAAAGACAAACATGTGTTATTGGTAGATGATGTCGTGACTACCGGATCAACTTTGGAAGCTTGTGCTCATTCTATTTTAGCAGCCGGAGCCGCCCATATAAGTATTGCCACCTTGGCCGTAGCAATCTAGGTCTTTTTAGGGCACCTTGATTCGATCCAAGCTTCAAAATCGAGGTAATCTAAATGTCGAGAACGTTCCTGAGACGTGTGCCCTACAAACAACTCCTGCTTTAAATGCTTAAACAGCATAGGGTATTCTTGAATCGGTTGTACACATAATTTGGCAAAAAAGACAAGTAATTTTTTTTCAAAAGGCTTCAACACTTGTTTTCTTTTTTTCAAAAACCGTCGACAAGATTCTACCGCATACTTCAGCAACATCATATTTCCTAGCTCAAAATGAATGATTAGGTTCAAAAAACGGGCATAGGTTTCCAGATCTTCTCGAGTCGTTTCCCAGCGAGTGTTGAGTATTTTATTTAAGCACTTGAGTGCGTCGGTACATTGTTGATTTTTGAAGTATAAATAAGCAAATTGATAATAAAAGCTCAACAAATAATCTTGTGGTACTCTTGACTGGTGCTGCTCCAAAAAACCTTCAATTTTTGGGATCAACTGAATACCATCTTGGTGCAAATGGGCGTCCCGGTACATTTCTAATTCCACGCTATAGGTGTGTAATTGCACCTTTAGGTTTCCGGCGGTAAGCTCTTTGATTTGGTATTTGGCGGGGGCCTCCCGGATTTTATGCAATACTTCTGATATGGCAGCATATGCTTTCTGATCCAATAACAACCCTACCTTGTTATTCAACAAGGTCAAGTAGGCGCTCAAATCTTCTACGATATGCTCTGGGTGGCTTTCCAATATTACGATCAACTCATCTACTATTTCAAGCGCTTTTTCAAGATTTTTATCCACTATAGCATAATATACCATCAAGCTATGGTGATAGAGCTTTTTGGCTTGAATGGTATTGGCTTTTTGGGCATCACTGAACCATTCATTTTGTAAGAAGTTGGTCGCTTTTGAAGGATCTTGCAAACGAGGAATCAAGTTAACCGACCATTCCCAATAATGGTTGAGATGATTCAATTGATTCACAATTCCTTTGTTTTCGTTCACTAGTCCATCTAAGTACGCTTGCGTGTTGATGCTCAACGAAGTCGCCAAACACAAGCGCCTTCTCCAACCATTGATCTCTAGCAGAGCCGGTAGCTTTTCGTAGGTAGCGGCCAATTGATGCGCTTTGTCCAGGGTAGTTTTACATTGGTTGTACAATTCTTTATGAAAAAGTATTTCTACATCTCGCAGCAAATCACGCAACTCGGCCTCTTTGGATAACTTGGCGTGGAAATTTCGCAAGCTTTTAAGAATCAATTGATTGAGGTAATTTTTGGTCACATGAAGTTGCCGGGTAAAAGCTTGTCCGGCAAACTTCTTTTTGATGGCTTGCTCGTCATAAGTAGTTTGTTGGTCTATGGCATCAAACAAACGCAGATAATTGTTGTTTTTTGCCCCTCCTCCCTTCTGGTGAGCCACAAATAACTTGAAATAGCGCTTTTCGGCCTTGGAAAGCGATTTGATCAATAAAAAAAGAGGTTGCTTTTTAGACATAGGCTTGTACGTTTTTATGGGTCAAAACTACTTCTGTTGCATTATTTCCACATTTTTTTAATAATTAGGGTTTTACGTTTTCAGAAAAATTGCCATTATTTTTAGCATTTGCTCATTTATATTTGCATCACTTACTTCATAACAATTCTCTATTTTAATTCAAAAAACTTAAATATTATGGCAAATGCAATCAATTGGTTTGAGATTCCAGCAAGCGATCTTGACCGCGCAATCGATTTCTACAAAAAAGTATTGGGAGGCGAACTCCAAAAACAAGATATTGGAGGGTTTCAAATGGCTTTTTTGCCCATGGACGGGGAGGGTCAGGTAGGTGGTGCCCTTTGCAAAAGTGAGATGCACATTCCTTCGGCCGAAGGTGCAGTGATTTACCTCAATGGAGGTGAAGATTTGAGCACTCCACTATCGAAAGTAAACGAAGCCGGTGGAGAAGTGGTGATGCCCAAAACCAAGATCTCTGACGAAGTGGGCTACATGGCGTTTTTTATGGATACTGAAGGTAACAAGCTGGCTTTTCATTCTCCAAATTAGTGCTTATTTTTAGTTCATAGTTTCTCTAGTTGGGAGTTCGTAGTCAGTAGTTTTCTTTAGTCCATAGTAGCGCGAAGCGATACAATTAGCTTTGCTGAAGTTGCCAAGAATCGTTTGAATAATTATCGCTTTGCGCAACCATTTAACAATGCAACAATGAGCCGTAGGCGGAACCTTTAGTCCTGAGCGGAGCCGAAGGAACTAACCATACAACAATGAGCGAAGTGTAACAATAGAAAAATATAACAATCAATCTTAATTAATTTTTAAACTATAAACCGTTTAACTTATGACTGTTCAAGAAATTGCCGACAAGTATGTGGCTTACAATCGTGAAGGAAAAAGCATGCAGGCTTTAGAAGAATTATTTGCCGATGATGCTTATGACCTAGAGCCCAAAGGTGCTCCAGTAGAGCGTACCGAAGGGAAAGAGGCGCTCATCAAAAAACATGAGCAATTTGGCCAAATGGTAGAAGAAATGCATGGCATGTCTGTTTCTGACCCTATCGTAGCCGACAACTTTTTTAGCTGCTCAATGAGCATGGATGTCACCTACAAAGGAATGGGGCGAGCGCAGGTAGAAGAAATCTGTGTGTATGGTGTAAAGGATGGGAAAATCGTTTCTTCTCAATTCTTCTTCACGCCTACTCCAATGGGATAGTGGTATATGTATCCAATAATTAACAATGAAAAGCCTGATGTTTAAAATAAACATCAGGCTTTTCATTTCAATCCATCATTCTGCCTGGCTTGCTTGTAAAATATCGGCTCCCAACAACTTGTCGTCTTTGTTGAAATACCAAGTTCGTTTTTTAGGTATCTTAATTCCCTGAATGGTTTCTAGCCCCTCAAGCGTAATGTATTCTCCGTCATTTTCTTCTTCTTTGTGATAAAAACGATAGCCAATCAATGCATAGGTATTCGGATCAAAGTAAAAATACCAGGTATCTTTTCCAACATTGGCTTCATAGGTTACTTTGATAGACAAACATTCCTTGTTCTGAAACTTTACTTTGCGTACCTGGTCGTCAATGATGGTTCCTTGGTCTTTGAGTTTCATCGGTAAACCATACAAATACCCAAAATAATTGCGCATCAAACGAGTTCTTTTGGCTTGTAGGCGATATTTGTTGAGTTGGGCAGTATCGGCAACCGCCACTCCATCCACTTTGGCAAAACAAGAATCATTGGCAATTCCTTGCTCTAGTTTCACACTGTCTTGCTCGGTTTTCATGATAAACCCTCCCTTGACATTGTCTAAACTAACGTAACGCATACGAGTAGATCCGTCGGGGCGCTCTGAGGCTAAAATCAGCGTTGCGTTCAATTTGGGCCAATTTCCCTGGGGGTCATGGTATTGGATACTTTTATCTAGCAATGCTTCGGCGGGAGATTGTTTTTTGGTATCAGAGGGATCCACACTATGCGCCTTGGCCTTGCTGGAATCTTCATTTTGGTTTTGTTTCTGTTGGTTTTGTTCGTTGGGCTGACAAGCCACCAATACAACCAGCCCTAGAAACAATAGGTTCAAGTAATTTTTTTTCATCGATTTTGGTTTCGGTTTCGGGTAAAATTCAGAAAAGATATGGTTTAAATCATTAGTGAGCGGTACATTATTTGTCAAGTCTTCCCAAGAATTCTAATAAC
>CALDJV010000531.1 GCA_937899305.1 uncultured Cytophagaceae bacterium | reverse complement strand
GTTATTAGAATTCTTGGGAAGACTTGACAAATAATGTACCGCTCACTAATGAAAAAATATACTTCTTTGACCAAAGAGGATGTAATGAATGCTTACAACAAGTACATCAAAGGCAAATTTGCCATTTACCAGAGCGTATTGCCTACTTCTATGAAAGGAATGGCAGCGAAAGAAGACAACTATAAGCCGAAAACTGAAGGTAAAAATCCTTTTCCAACGACGGATTATAGTGGATTGACTTACAATCGCGCCAAAGATAAATTTGATCGTAGTAAAAAGCCGGTACCTGGCCAGGCTCCTTTAGTAAATGTACCTGATTTTTGGAAAGCTGAAGTCAATGGTATCAAAGTAATTGGAACCAAGAGCAATGAAATTCCTACGGTTACCTTGAGGTTTGATATCAAAGGAGGACAAAAATTAGATGCCAAGGATTTGAAAAAGGTAGGTTTAGCCAATATGACGGCGGCCATGATGAACGAAGGTACTCAAAAATTCACCTCAGCTGAAATATCAGAAGAATTGAGAAAACTGGGAAGTAATATTTCATTTTTCAGTGATGACAACAGTACGGTGATTCAGGTGAGCTCACTTAAGAAAAACTTAGGTGCTACGCTTAAGTTATTAGAAGAAAAACTCTTGCGTCCTCGTTTCGACCAACGCGATTTCCAACGAGTGAAAAAACAAGCGATTGAAGGCGCCAAAGCGTCGGCCAAGCAGCCCCAGTCTATTGCTGACAACGTATACCGTAAGTTGTTATACACCGAAAAAGACGTACGTCGTTATCCAGTGTCGGGTACCGAACTTTCTATTTTAAACATCAAGTTAGACGACGTCAAGAAGTTTTACGAGGACAATTATTCTCCTACCATAACAGAGTTGGTAGTAGTAGGTGATATCACCAAAAACGACATCATAGATGACCTTAAGTTTTTGAATAACTGGAAAAAGAAGAAGGTTAAAATTGATAAACTGCCCAAGCCGGCCAAGATAGACAAAACCAAAATCTATTTGGTAGACAAACAAGCTGCACCACAGTCAGAGATTCGCATTGGTTATATGACCAACATGAAGTATGACGCTACCGGTGAGTATTTCAAATCTTTCTTGATAAACTATCCGTTGGGAGGTGCTTTCAATAGTCGAATCAACCTCAACTTACGCGAAGACAAAGGATATACTTACGGAGCATTCTCAGGCTTTAGCAGCAACGAAGATCCGGGTCCTTTTACTGCTCAGGCAGGAGTGAGGGCCAATGTCACCGATTCTTCGGTAACCGAATTTATGAAAGAAATCAAGGGTTACTACAAAGGTGGAATCACTAAAGAAGAACTTGAGTTTTTGAAAAAATCAATCGGTCAACGCGATGCCCGTAGTTACGAAACACCTTTCCAAAAGGCGGCTTTCTTGAGCCGAATCCTTACTTATGATTTGGACAAGAATTACGTGAAAAAGCAAAAGAAAATTATTGATAAAATCAATAAAAAAGAGATCAACGCTTTGATCAAGAAACATTTGAAGCCGGAAAAAATGAATATTTTGGTTGTAGGTGACAAGGCTACCGTAGCGCCTGGTTTGAAAAAACTAGGGTACGAAGTAATAGAACTAGATGCCAACGGCAAAAAAGTAGACAAAAAGACCAAGAAAGAGTCGCAAGCTGGAGGCAAAAAGAAGGACTAAATAGTCTATAGTGAGCCTAAGATTTTGACACTTGTTGGTATTCAAACATCGTGTTACTAACAAGCTTGATGAACGCAAAACCTGTTTTCAAATGGGTTTTGCGTTTTTTTATTTTAGACTGGGTTACCTCATCTCCGAAATTTTATTTAAAGTAGCTGCTAGAGCATTTGTTTTGAGGGTAAAATAAAACAGACTGGAAAGAAAAATTCAAGCCATCCCAGAGGTGACTTGCCAGGCTATTGTTTTACCTTGAAAACTATGTTTGGGCAGCTTTTTTCATATATAAGCGATAACTTAAACAACCTGAATCTACTATGAAGAAAACACCACGTACCCACACCCTCATCATTACCCTGATTATTTTACCATTATTAGTCACCAACTGTGGGGGCAACCAAGAACAATCGGCCAGCGATAAAGTGCTAGAGTTTGCCAATAGGCTGGTCAAAGTGATCGATGAGTTTGAACTGGCTCGTACCAAAGTGCTCAAAGTAATAGACGAATCGGCTAAAAACATGGAAAAGTACCTATCAGGCAATGTATCTACCAAAGAAAAAGTAGACAACTACGAAAAAGACTGGACCAAAGTAGCCAATGAAGTAAAAGTGATGGAAACTCGTTTTACCAGTATCCATCGTAGTTCGGAGTCTTATTTCAATCAATTATACACTCTCAAAGAAGGGATTAATAATGATGACCTAAGAAAAAAAGAACAAGAGAAAAATACCCGATTGCGTCGCAACTGGGATAAAGTATATGCTGGAGCAGACAAAGATGTGAGTAAAATAAGAAAGATTCTTCAGGAAGGAAAAGACTTTCACAAAGTACTGTTATCCAGTGTGCTGAGGGCCAAAATCAGCGACAACATTTCCCAAATGAAAGATATTTCGGGGCGGGCTCGTCAGATATTGAAAGAACTGAGTCGTTTTTCGGTAGAAGGTAAAAAAATCTTGAAAGGTGACTTTACCGATTTCCCGGCCAATAACAACAAAAACACAGGTGAAGAAAATAAAATCAATTCGGGTGAACAACCTGAACCCAAGCAGCCGACCAACATATCTACTACTTTGACGGAAGTAAAAGCGAATGAAGTAACTGCATCAAGTTATTTAGCTGCTGATGGATTTGTTTACAAACCTTCCAATGCTACCGACAATAATTTGAAAACTTGGTGGACACCCAAACGAGCTGATATAGCAAGTAGTTGGTTACATCTAGAATTTGACCCACGTCAAACAGTCCGCTCTGTTGAAATTCACGGAGGATCGCACTACCCTGACTTTCCCAACTATGGTAATATATACCGAATGAATTATCGAGTAAAAACGGCCGTGCTGGAATTTTCAGATGGTTCTACCGAACAAATTACGCTCAAAGATATAGATGCTATTCAGGAATTCAGTTTTGAACCCCGAAATACCCGTTACGTGAATTTGAGTATAAAAACCTGGTACCCTTCCGAAAAATGGAAAGACCTCTGTGTATCACACTTCAAAGCATTTAAGTAATGAAGCATCATTTTTCAAAAATACCATTGCTCATTTTTTGTTTGATGGGGTTGGCCAATTGTAGCCAATCCCACCAGACGAAAGACCAGCAAGTAGCCAAGGCAATGAATGTAGCAGGAGATGTAACTACTGACTCGGTAAAAATAACCAAGGAACCAGAAAAACCAGCCCCTCCTCCCGATTGCCTTCCCCTCAAGCGAATGCAAACCTTGACGATTGCGGGCCATCAGGTAGATGTGGCCATACCCGAGGACAGTAGCCAAGTCAAGGCCAACCTACTGATTTTGCAAGGCTGGAGCTTCCCCAAAGACGATTGGTGCAAAAAATCATCGTTGTGCAAAAAAGCCCTGACTCAAGGATATTGCTTGATTATGCCCGAAATGGGAAAGAGTACCTATTCCTCGCAATTGTATCCGCAGACATTGGCTCAGTGGCGAAAGTATCCCACCCTAAAGTGGGTCACCGATTCTTTGATTCCACATTTACAAAAGCAATACTGTGTGATGACACCCCAACAGGCCAATTTTGTGGTAGGACTCTCGACTGGAGCCCGAGGCGCTGGTTTGGTGGTGATGAATATGCCTCATTTGTTTAAAGCCGCCGCCGCACTATCGGGCGATTTTGATCAGCGAAAAATTCCCTACGATAAAATTATGACCGGATTTTACGGTAGCATTTATCAATTTCCCAAGCGCTGGGCGGGGGAAGACAACATGATCGTCCATATTCAAAAGTTTCGAACCCCCTTTTATTTAGGGCATGGCAAGTTAGACCGGGTGTGCCCACCAGCCCAAACCCAGTTGTTTTACCAAGCCCTGAAAAAGCACCATCCCAAGTTGCGAGTCGCCTTGAGCATGCCACCCTGGGCTGCCCACAACTACAAGTACTGGGACTATGAGGTAGACAAGTTTTTAAAGTTTTTTGCTGAGGTGAAGGGGTAGTTTTTTTCAATTGTTCCGCCTTCGGCTCATTGTTACAATTCTCCTGACGAAGGAAGGATCTAAATGGTTACGCAAAGCGACTATTATTTTCGTAAATATGATAATAGTTAAATGGAGCCTTGGTGAGCTCAGCGAAGCTAATTATATCGCTTTGCGCTACTATGGACTCAAAAGTAAAAAACTACCAACTCCTGACTACCAGCTCCCAACTAAAAAAAGCTAAAAAGCCTCCATCACCTTCTTCACCATTTCACCAATTTTGCGGGGTTCCAGCCAGCGAGTCACAATCACCAGATCATGGGCCTTGTCTACAATAATGAAGTTACCTCCAAAACCTGCAGCGTAAAAAATGTCTTCGGAGACCCCTTCCCAATGGCGAGGCCCTTTTTGGTTGAGCCACCACATAAAACCATAGTTTACATTGGCTTTGGAAGGAGTCGTAGCCATTTTGATCCATTTTGGAGAGACAATCTGTTGGTCATTCCAACGGCCATTGTTCAAAAACAACAAACCGAATCGGGCGTGGTCTTCAGTGCTAATAAACAAGCCCCCTCCTGAATGTCCGCCACCACTGACCGACTGCATCATGAGGCCATCTACATCGGTCCAAGAATGTTTGTAGCCGTGCCAACGCCAAGTACTCGAGGCTCCAATTGGATCCATTACCTTTTCTTTGATCACCTGAGGCAAAGGCTTACGCCAAACCTGCAACAGTGAATACGCCAGTAAATTGACCCGTACATCGTTGTACTTAAAGTGGGTACCCGGTTCGTGCAACTTGCGACGCTTCCAATCATCGAGACTACCCTGACGAGGTGGACGATCGGCCCAGTCGTAACCTCCCCATAACTCTCCATACCAATCAGAGGATTGATTGAGCAAATGCCGCCAGGTAATTTTAGCGTTATGGGCGCCATCAAACTTGCCATCCCATACATATTCACCTACTTTGTCGTCTACCGAACGAATGAGGCGGGCATCCAATGCCAAAGCAGCTACTGTAGACAAATAACTTTTCGTAACACTGAATGTCATATCTACCCGTTTGGTATCTCCCCACTGGGCCACGATGTACCCGTTTTTTAGAATCATTCCAGCCGGACCTCCTCGTTTTTTGGTAGGGCCCGATATTTTATGAAAAGGCTCACGGGCAAATCCCTTCGCAATGGCGATTCTCAGGTCACGATCTCCGCTGTATTCGTTGGCTTTGGCAAAATTGACCGCTGCCTGGAGCTTTTGCGCATTTATTTTAAAGCTTTGAGGAGATTGGACCTTCCAATTGGCTCCTCTTTCGGGAAAGTAATATTTTTGTTGAGCTTGGGATAGCAGAGGATAAAAGGCCATCCCCAACAGTAAAACGAGGGTCAGTGTTTTTCTATGCATCATTTTAGTCATTATAAACCAGGGTTTGAATACTACCAAAACTAGGAGATAATTGGGTGATGCACAGAACAACCCTGGTTTTTAACAAAAGTTTAAATACTTGAGCTACCAGTCATCAAAGCAAAACTAGTGTTCTGTCAAGGCTATATTTTAGGATGTATACCGCAAAAATGTTTACATATTTTCGTTGCAAAAAAATCGCGTAGCTATGGTTATGCTCATTTTTTGCGCCTCAATCTGTTTTCATTTTCATCGGCATCTTATCCTAAATACAACCGTTGACAAAACACTAGGAACTATTTGCCCCAGTTGGGTAATTTTCGCTTGAAAATCAAACGATGGGTTGTCACTTTTCCCTTTTGTTTTATTTGGAGCACTACTTCCATTGTATGAGGGCCTTTTTTGATGTAACTAATTCCTTCAAATACGAGACTGGTAGGAGTCGCTTTTACAAACGGAAAAGAGATGTACTTTTGTTTCTCTTCCCAACCCTCAAAGCTGGGGCTGAAATGCTTCAGTTCCAATGCCTTTTGGTTCATTCTGAAAAACTCGTAAAAAGTAGTTTTGCCATCTTTGTCAAAGTGGCGAAACGTGCCCACCATTTCCTGCTGAGTAGGAGGAGACCAAGTTTCTTCGGTGGTGCCCCCAAAACCCTGCCCGTGCCAAGTACCCGCCATCCAATGGCAAAATGTATTGAAGTGAGGGTTTGTTTGGGCCTGAGCCTGCTGAATGTTTGCAAGGGTAATAAGTAATAAAATAACGAGGTATTGATTTTTCTTATGCATGAGTAGATATGATTTGGAAACCTTGAATTTGAATATTAAATATTTTTGGCTTGATAAGCCAAAAGGAGTTTTTTCAAACGTCCTCGAGCCTTAAAAAGCTGACTTTTACTGGTGCCTTCCTGAATCCCAAGTATTTGCCCAATTTCTTTGTGCTTATAGCCCTCCAGATCGTGCAACACAATGATTTGGCGATAACCATACGGCAACTGAATCAAGGCGTTTTTTAGATCAAATTGAGTACACGAAAACCCCTCAGTAAAAATATCCTCTGGGTGGGCGTCATCCTTGTCCGATAAAAAATCCTCTTTATCAGTTTTGCGACGTTTTTCTCTAATCACATTGATCAAAATGCCCGTAAGCCAAGTGCTGAGCTTAGATTTTCCTTGAAATCCGCTGAGTTTTTGGGACATAATCAGCCACATTTCCTGCAAAGCGTCTTCGCTCAGGTGGGTGTCGTATCCAGTGAGTTTCAGGGCCAAGTTATAAAGCCGGGGAGCATACTTCTTGTACAATGCCCTAAATGCCCGCTCACTTTTGTTTTTCAGAAAACGATTGATCAAAATTTGGTCTTCCATTGTCCGACATTTACTGGTTTAAAATAATGGGTTTAATTTCTATTTGCCCACCGTATTTCACGTGAGGGCAGCTTTGAGCAATGGCTTGAGCTTCTTTGAGACTCGAGGCTTTCAGCAAAAAGTATCCCGTGGTAAAGTGGCTTTTATTTGAAATAATGGGATGCACATTGGCCCCTTTCCGAGCGAGTTCCTGCCCGTCAATTTTGAGCCCTTTTTCGTAAATACCTCCCATCCATTGGGCGTATTCCTGAAATCGCTGCTCAGGATTTCCCGCAATAAATTGGTCGTCTTCGTGTAGTAGCAGCATATAATTAAACTCAGTCAGATAACCGTCATTGGCAGTAGTCAAACTGGCATTGACATAAAACCCCAGCAAAAAGAATACGATAGAAGCCGCCAGGCCAACTCCCCACCTCCGAATGCTACGAGAGCGACCGGGGGCGATCAAACCTTTTTGGCGAAGTGTCTGAACCACTTGGTGCTCCAAATGATCGGGAAGTGGTTGCGTATCCTCAAAATCTTTCCAGGAGTTTACTTTTTGTTTTTTATTATGATCCATAATTGATGATTTTTTTTGTGAGTTGTATCATTGGGTGGGCCTCAATCCCCAAAAGGTTGCCCGCAGGGAAAAAAATATTCATTACTTTTGTTTCACAGAGGCCAAAAGTTGTGATGGCTTCTGTGATTGTCAGTTAAAACACGAGAGAATGAAATTAGATGTATTGGCTTTGGGAGTGCATCCCGACGATGTAGAGTTGGCCTGTAGCGGAACCGTGATTTCGCATTTGGCAAAAGGTAAAAAAGTAGGAGTGGTAGACTTTACTCGAGGTGAGTTGGGTACCCGTGGTACGGCAGAAACCCGTTCGGCGGAGTCGGCAGCGGCTTCCAAGATATTGGGCATTCAAGTACGAGAAAACCTGGAAATGGCGGATGGGTTTTTTCAAAACGACCGGGAACACCAACTGAAACTGATGACGGCCATTCGAAAGTTTCAGCCTGAAATTGTGTTGGCCAATGCACTAGACGATCGACACTCTGACCACGGCCGGGCTGCCAAACTTACCATTGATACTTGCTTTTATTCGGGGTTGGTAAAAATCGAAACCCGCGACGAGCAAGGAAATATTCAGGCCCCTTGGCGACCGAAACAGATCTATCACTACATTCAGGATCGCTACATGAAGCCTGACCTCATTGTAGATGTGACCCCTTTTTGGGAGCAACGTATGGAAGCGGTGAGGGCTTTCAAGACCCAGTTTTTTATTCCAGGGCAAGCCGATAATGAACCTGCAACTCCTATTTCTACTCCTGATTTTATGTTGTTTTTAGAAGCCCGAGCGCGAGAATTTGGCCGCCTGATTGGGGTCAAGTACGGGGAAGGTTTTCTGAGTCGCACCCCAGTTGGTGCTACCAATTTATTTGATTTGAAGTAGTTTTTTTCAATTGTTCCACCTGCGGTTCATTGTTATATTGTTCCGCTTCGCTCATTGCTCTATGGTTAAATGGCTGCGCGAAGCGATGATTAATTTCTTGTTTTCGCAAATATGATAGTAAATATATTGTTCCGCCTTCGGCTCATTGCTCTATGGTTAAATGGTTGCGCTAAGCGGTGATTAATTTGTATCGCTTTGCGCTACTATGGACTATGGACCATTGACTATCGACTAAAGAAAACTACCAACTCCTAACCACGATCTACCAACTAAAAAAACTAAAAACAATGATTCAGGTTGCCTTCATTGTGTTGCCTCAAACCCAAATTTTAGACTTGGCGGGACCATTACAGGCCTTTTATGAGGCCAAAAACGATTATGGGCAACCATTTGACATCTCGCTGGCGGGTTTGAGCAGTCAAGCCCAGGCAGTACAGGGAGTATTATTGGCCAATATGCAGCATTATACCACCCTTGAGCTCCAGGCAGGCGACTACGTTTTTATAGCGGGAGTAGGCGAAGCTTGTTTTTCTGATGCCGAATACCGCCGGGAATCGCCCCAGCTATTTGCTTGGCTGACTCAAATGCACGCCCAAAACGTTCGCCTGTGTTCGGTGTGTAGTGGTGCTTTTGTATTGGCCCAAGCGGGTTTACTCAACCATAAAAAATGCACCACCCATTGGAAATCTTTAAAACGCTTGCAACAACACTTTCCTGAAGCCAAAGTCCAATCCGATTGTTTGTACATCAAAGATGGTAATATCTACACCAGTGCAGGTATCGCCTCAGGCATTGATTTGGCCCTTTCGGTAATAGAAGAAGAACAAGGTGCTTTGGTGGCTTCTCAGGTCGCCCGCGAAATGGTGGTGTACCTGAGAAGAAACGGCATGGAAAACCAAACCAGTGTATTCCTGGATTACCGCACCCATCTATACGAAGGAATCCATAAAGTACAGGATTGGCTCATTCAGCACCCCCAAAAGAAAAATACCCTAGAAGATTTGGCCGAAATTGCCCATATGAGTAGTCGAAATCTTACTCGATTATTTCGTAAAGCCACGGGCATTACCATCAAAGAGTTTATTACTAAAATACGCATTGAGTTGGCCAAAAAACTACTTCAAAACCCTGATTTGACTGTTGAAGCCATCGCCTCGCGGTGTGGTTTCCAGGATGCCCGGCAATTGCGCCGTCTCTGGAAGCAGCAATTTGGAAGCAGTCCGGTACAATGGCGAGGATGATATAGTATATGGCTGAATTTGTCCGTTGGTTGTCCTTTGCTTCCAGCAAGTTGTTGGCTAAATTTGTGGTATAATAACAAGATGATAAAACAACAATCATATGGAACAGCCTAATAGAAGATACACCGTAGGGATTTACTTGTTTGACGATGTAGAGGTACTCGACTTTGCAGGGCCCTTTGAAGTATTTGCCGTTACTGACGAACTCTCCGAATACAAATACTTTGAAGCGTGTACCATCAGTGTAGATGGCCAACAAGTAAAGGCCCGCAATGGCCTGAAGGTACAACCCGATTACAGTTTTGAGAACCACCCTCCTCTCGATATCTTGGTCATTCCTGGTGGAATGGGTACCCGAGTAGCTATCAAAGATCAACGTCCGCTAGAGTGGATTACTCAAGTAAATAAAAATACCCAAATCACCATGTCGGTTTGTACCGGTTCTTTGTTGTTGGGTAAACTGGGCCTACTCGACAACCTGCCTGCCACCACCCACCACACCGTATTTGATTTGTTTCGAAAAATCTCTCCCAAAACTGAAGTAATCACCAATCAACGTTTTGTAGACAATGGTCACATCATGACCGCAGGAGGCATTTCGGCGGGCATAGACCTGTCATTGCATGTAGTAGAAAAACTATATGGCAAAGAAACCGTCATCAAAACCATCAAAGAGATGGAGTATGGTGACCTCTGGAAAGAAGAGGCATTGGTGGATAAGGCTTAATTTGCCTAGGTACTAATCCAACGATGCCTTATCTCCCCATCTTTCCTTGACCATCGCCCGTTGTTTTTTAGACAACGGGTTACCGTACAAATCTAACTTTTCGTCAAAGGAGCTTTTGTAGAATTTAGCAGAAAGCTTTTTTAATTGATTATTGGCTAGATTGAGTTTGTAGAATGATCGCCCACCCAATGAAGCCGGAAGGGACTTGATTTGATTATTGCTTAAATCAAGGGTGCTGAGATGAGTGAGTTTGACTATTTGTTTTGGGATTTCTTGAATCTGATTTTTTCTGAGTTCCAGGGTTTGTAGTTGCCGAAGTTTGGTGGTGCCCAGCGGAAATTTTCCAAGTTTATTATTGCCAAGTTTTAAGTGTTTTAACATATGTAACTGGCTGATATCAAATGCAATGTTTTGTAATTGGTTATTGCTAACATTCAATAAAGTAAGGTGGGGTAGGAGTGCTATTTCGGGAGGCAAACTTTTGATTTGGTTACTTTGCAACTGTAAATACTTAAGCGAGGTCAGTTGACCCAAGTCAGTTGGAATTTCCAAGAGCTTGTTGTGACTCACATTCAAACTACGCAAGTGTTTCAATGGATACATGACTGAGGTCAAACTTCGCAAGTGGTTATGGCTTAAGTCAAGCGTTCGTAAGTTTTTGAATTGATATATTGCCCCCACGTAAGAGAGTTCATTATAGCCCAGATAGAGCTTTTCCAGTTTGCGAAGCTTTCCTAACTCTAAGGGAAGCTTAGGAATATCATTGTAACTCAAGTTCAATAATTTTAATTGATTAAGATTGCCAATCCAAGTAGGCACATAACTGATTTTGTTACTCATCAAATCCAATTCTTCCAGGTGTTTGAGTTGGCCCAGTTCATAAGGAATACGCGTGATTTTATTGCGCCGGAGCTTCAATAGTCGTAATGCGGTGAGTTGTCCTATTTCGGGCGGAAGGTCAGTAATGTAATTATTAGAAAGGTAGAGGGATTCGAGTTGTTTAAGTTTAAAAATAACCGAAGGGAAGCGCTTGAGGCCGTTCCCAGACATAACCAACTCCCGAAGGCTTTTGAGGTTACCCATTTCTCGGGGTAGCTTTCTGAGCGGGTTTGATATATAGAGTTTCTCAAGCTTGGTCAGTGCGCCAATTTGAGGAGGTAAATAACTACAGTTGACCCCATTGATGTTGAGTATTTTTAAATTTTTGAGCTTGCCTATTTCACTGGGTATATTAGTGAGGTAGCGATTAGCATGTAAATAAAGTTCCTCAAGCTTGGTAAGCTTGAATAATGCAGGAGGAAACTTCTTGAGCTTGTTAGATGAAAGGTTTAGTATCCTTAAGTTTTTTAACTTCCCAATTTCTGGGGGCAACTTTATGAGTTTACAATGAGCCAAATTGAGCTCCTGTAATTGAGTGAGTTGTCCTATTTCTTTGGGTAACACAATGTTTTTACAATGATGGAGGTTTAAGATTTTCAAGTTTTTGAGTTGCCCGATAAACCGAGGTATAAACACGTTGGCTTGATAATGAATGATGAGCTCTTCAAACTGTTGTAATTCCTCTATAGGAATGATTTTCCCTTTTTTATCAGTAAACACATTTTCTTTGTGCTTTGTATCATATTCTACCTGGACTTGTTGAGCCTGAGCAGTGAGGTTTACCAAAAACAATAATCCAATGATTCCTTTTATAATCCCTCTTTTGAAAATTTGTTGCATAAGTACGTCTATTTAGTAGCTTCATTTGCCTGATAAATATACAGAGTCAAAAGCAAAGCGTATTCCCCTAATTCACCAATGGTGATTTTGAGTTTATGAACCTTGCCCAACTCTTTGGAGATCGCCTGAAAATTGTAGAACTTTGTGTTTCGTAAAATTCAAACTTTTTAAATAATTACATATTATGACTTCAGAACAATTGAAGGATGTAAAAGTCCGCATAGAGGACTTGAGGAGGTATCTTTGACTACGATCAACGGTTAAAAGATATTGCAGAAAAAGAACAAGTTACCCTACAGCCGGGTTTTTGGGATGAGCCCAAAGCGGCCGAAAAGGTATTGAAGGAAATCAAAGGGATCAAAATCTGGACCGAGCGTTTTGAGAAAGTACACGGGATTTGGGAAGAACTGGAGGTGCTCAACGAGTTTTTGGAGATGGGCGAAGGCTCGGAAGAAGAAGTAGAAGGCACTTTTCAAAAGCTACAAGTGGCGCTCGAGGAACTGGAATTCCAGAAAATGCTCAGTGAAGAAGAAGACTCCCTGAACGCCATGATTGAGATCAACCCAGGGGCAGGAGGTACCGAAAGTATGGACTGGGCGGGAATGCTCATGCGGATGTACATTATGTGGGGCGAAAAGCACAACTACAAAGTCCGCGAAGTAAACTACCAAGCGGGTGAAGCGGCCGGAGTAAAATCGGTGACCTTGGAGATAGAAGGTGATTTTGCCTATGGTTATCTCAAGTCTGAGATTGGTGTACACCGTTTGGTGCGAATATCTCCGTTTGATTCGGGTGGGCGCCGTCATACCTCGTTTGCTTCAGTGTTTGCCTATCCAGTGGTAGACGATACCATCGAGATCGAGATCAGTCCTTCTGATATAGAGTGGGATACCTTCCGAGCTGGTGGAGCTGGTGGGCAAAACGTAAACAAGGTAGAAACCGCAGTACGTCTCAAGCACCAACCTTCGGGGATTATCGTAGAGTGCCAACAAGAACGGTCTCAGTTGCAGAACAAAGACAAGGCCATGAAAATGCTAAAATCTCGTTTGTACCAGCTAGAAATGGACAAAAAAAACGAGGAAAGGGCCAAAATAGAAGGGGCCAAAAAACGCATTGATTTTGGGTCTCAAATCCGAAGTTATGTATTGCACCCCTACAAAATGATCAAGGATTTGCGAACGGGGTATGAGCGTTCTGATGTACAAAATGTACTGGATGGCGATTTGCAAGAATATATGAAAGCCTTTTTGATGCAAGCCTAATCAAGTTTGTGAAGTTGGACCAGACTTGACAGTGCCACCACTTGTGAGGTTTTTAGTAATAAAAAAACGAGTATTCTATCAAAGAGTACTCGTTTTTTGTTGTTTCTTCTTTGCTTAGTAAAACTACAAAAATAACTTAATCCATTGAGCTAATCTCTGGCCGCTATACTTCGTCAAAAAATAGTGCGAATAGCGCTGCTATTAGCCAATTTTTTAGACTTGTCTAGCACCAAGATATTGCACTAAATTTGGATTAGTTTATTTTTTCCGTTTTACTTAGTGCCAATCAAAATGTAGTAAAAGAAGTGCAATATTTTTCGCACCTTTCAACAATAAAACACCCAAACCAACCCCTTAAGTTCAGCGTTTTTGCTTAAAAACACTTGTTTTGAAAAAATAAAATATGTTGATAGTCAGTGAGTTATAGGTTTTGTATGTTGCCTGAAATGAAATCACGCCCAGGTGCTGAAAGTTCAATAAAACTTGGACATTATGCAAAATAAACCATTAAAACAAAGCTATCATGATGGATCAAAAAGTGAACATCCCCGATTTTATTACCCATTATCATCTACCTGATAAAGCTCCTTTTCTAAACCTAAGCGATTTGTCTGATGAAGCCCGAAAGCCCGTTTTGGAAGATTTAGAACAAAGAAGACTGGCGGGTAAAATGAAACGATACTTTCCCGATTGGTATTTTCCACAACGCCAAGAAGCCGAGCGCAATTTATGGCAGGCCTGTGTCGATAAAGGGGGCAAACCACAACGAAAGGCCCCTCACTACTTTGCCCTGGGCAGGTCCAAAGGAATTGAAATGGGGTATAACAATGATTTCAAGACGGTACAACTACCCATTACCGCATTGGGAGCCGCGGTGCTATTCTCGATTGGAGACACGCTCTGGACTTTCTCAAAATCATATACTGACCAAGTGACCTGGAAAAACGAGTGGTACCACGGGAAGTTGTACCATTATGATGAAGTCAGTGAAATTATGCATCAACTCGACTTGGATGTAGAGAACCCGGAATCGTTGAAAAAACATAAAGTACCTTGTGTGGAGGCCCTTATTTGGTCCGATGAAGTGCTCAACGATGCGTTGCAAGCAGCTGGTTTGGATGCGATATGACAAGCCAGGAAGAGGTAAAATGAATGTGAAGAAGCATACACGGGGTTACCTGCGGGTGTATTTGTAAGCTTGGTTAAAAGCCGAAAATAAGGCTATATGGTTCCGTGATGCAAATCATATAGCCATACAACCCTGGAACCATGGTGTTTAGAAGGATACAAAAGAAGTACGTAACTTCAGTTACAAATTGATTTTCGGAGCTTTTTTACCTATTTTCAAATTTGGATTATGCTGGATTCTACTTTTAATGGCCTGTTTGGGCAGGCTCTTTACAGACACCAAAATAAAAGCTTAAAATGTGGATACAGACTGTGGTATTGTTGGGTATGAGTGCAGCAATTACTTTTTATTTTTTGAACCAATACGAGCGGAGCAAACGAACCCCCACCCCTCGTAATGTTTTACAGGTGATGGCAAAGCTACAATTAAGCGAAAAACGCTTTGGTACAGCTTCTGAGAAACAAATAGAGCAGTGGCTGGCTACCAAACTAGGTCGCCACTACGAAAATGTACAGACTCAGCTATCATTGGGGGGGCGAGAAAAAATAGACTTGGATATTGAAGATGGCAAGGTGGGCATTGAGATCAAACTAGCCGAAAAACTCCGGAGCCGTAACGAGGTAAATCGGCTCATTGGCCAGACTACGATGTACAAAACCAAGCGATACCGTCAAAACAATCTAATTATCCTGTTGGTTGGTAATACAAAAACCTACGAGCATCCTCACATCAAAGAGGTCAAAGGAATAATAGAAAAGGAGGCGTTGTTTTTTTATTTAAAACTTACCTAGTTTAAAAAAAATCGCTATTTTTGTTAAGCCCCGTATTAACCCAATAAATGCCATGTTACTTTATTACAAAAAATATTTTTTAGATTCTGACAAAGATTGGGTTGTGTTTATACATGGCGCAGGTGGAAGTTCCTCTATATGGTTTCGTCAAATACGGGCATTCAAGGAGCATTTCAATGTGTTATTGATTGATTTGCGTGGACACGGTAAATCCAAGCATTTTTTTGAAGAGTACATGCAAAACCGCTACACCTTTACCGATGTAAGCAAAGATGTGCTCAATGTATTGGACCACCTGAAGATCGATAAAGCCCATTTTGTAGGAATTTCGCTGGCGAGTATCATCATACGCTCTATTGCCGAAATGCAGCCCGAGCGTATCAAAAGTATGATTTTAGGAGGGGCCATCATTCGTTTGAATGTGCGTTCTAAAATATTGATGTACTTGGGGAATAAACTGAAAAGATTGTTGCCCTACATGTGGATATACAGTCTTTTTGCGTGGGTAATTATGCCCCGGCGACGTCATCGAAAATCTCGTTTGATGTTCATCGAACAGGCAAAAAAACTCTATCAAAAAGAATTTTTACGTTGGTATCATCTTACAAGCGAAGTTAATCCGTTATTAAAATACTTCCGGGAAGAAGAAATACCTGTACCAACGCTTTACATCATGGGGCAAGAAGACTACATGTTCTTGCCCCAAGTAAAAAGACTGGTACAAAGACATAGGCACGCGCTATTACAAATATTCAAAGACTGCGGTCATGTAGTGAACATAGACCAGGCAGAATTATTCAACGAGGTTTCTATTCGGTTCATTCAAAATCCCGCCCGGTTTACTTCCTGAGTCCCGGAGGAAGAATGGAACAAAATTCTTGAATAGTGGGTATAAATATTATAAGGGATCATTTGCTTTTTTTACAAAAACGAAGAAGCCTATTTGTTTTTTCATTATTTTGTTTGAAAATTGTAAGTAATAGCCATATAAACACAAACAAGAGCAGTAAAATTTATAGAAAAATATATGAATCAATCGGACGATATCATACAAGCATATATCCAACAAATTCTTAAAATACAGGAGCAACAAAAACACGGAGAAGGACCGCTTACGAAGTCTGAAATGACCCAAATGGCTGCTGATTTAGGAATGACGGAGGACGATTTGGCGATGATCGAGCGTCATTTCAACGATTACTTGGTGAGAGGGAAGGGATATAGCAAATACGAAGACTGGGACAGCGCAATAGAAGAATTGAGTCAGGCAGTGATGCTCAATCCAGCCCATGTGGAAGCGTTGTATGCGTTGGCCAATGCGCATAAACATCGTTGGTTACTCAAGCGAAACAAAGAAGACCTCAACAACGCCAAAAACTACGCGCGTCGTACGTTAAAGATCAATCCAGCCCACGATCCGGCCCTCAAGCTGGCTAGTCAGCTCAATACCAATCGTTTTGTAACAACGCATAACCGTAAAAACAAAATGCAAAACGAATATGCAGGCTCTTATGAGCCAAAAATATTTGATACCAAGGGCACCCAATTGGCCACTACTCGTAAACTGAAAAAGTCTTTGTTAGACAAAAAGATTTTTGGAGTTTGTGGAGGAATTGCCGATTATTTTGGCATAGATCCTACCTTGGTTCGTATTGGATTTGTAGCAGGTACCTTCCTTACTACAGGAGCTACCATTCCTATTTATCTTATTCTCAACTTTGTATTGCCCGATCAATAAGAAAAGACTTTATATTTTTCTGAAAATTTTATCTCAAAAGCTTGTTACCACCTGTGCGTAGCAAGCTTTTTTTGCTTTATAATACAATCATCAGGTTATCAAACGCATTCATGAAAACACAGATTACTCAAGAAGAAAACGCTGCTTCACAATCGGCTCAAAGCACCCAAGGTGCCACGCATACCGTGAAGCAAGGAGCCACCCTGGGTAAAACAGGCGTAAGTGGCAAACCCATTCAGGCCCGCTATAAAACGCCCATTCAAGCCAAATATGGTGGAGATCCCTTTCCTGCTCGAAGGCCTTTAAATCAAACCCCTATTGTGTCTAGCAACACCCGGAGAGCGCAAAAAAGAGCGCAAGCTGATCAAGAAAAAAAGGGGCACAGGAAAAAAAAGGGACTATTGGCTATTTCTGAGCCGGAAGAATTTAAGAAGGCAATCGTTTATTTAAAACAGTCGGCAACGGCCACTAAAGTAATTGATTTTTTAGAAGGCTTAGATGTGATCATTGGAGTGCATGTAAGTGATAGGCGACCTGATACGGTGAGAACTGGCTACCAAGTGATGGGCAATAACATTAGGTGGTTTTCTAAAAAAGGTTTGATAGTGGGTGATTCTACCACCGAAAAGGAAAAACTAAACAATCCTAAAAAGATTGGTTATATGTCACCTGCAATGGGGTTATGGCACGAGATGATGCATGCCGCCATCGAACATGGTTACTTAGAAAAGTATGGCATAAAGTTGGAAAAAAATGTAGATAGAAAGAAACACGATGACGCCGAGCATAAGTTTATAGTAGAGATGGAGCATGTAGTGATAGATGAATTAAAAGCTGCGGATGAAAGCATAAATGAAACGAAAAGAGCTACTTACCACGGAGGTATCGGAACTGCAATGTTTGATGATACGACATCGGCGAGTAACCCCAAAGAAGGTATTTTTGACCTTTATACCAAGGCCGAATACATCAAAATGAGCAATGCAATCAAAAAACAAAATAGAAAACACCAAGACCTATTAGATCAATACAAATGACAGTAAAACGTACTTGGATTCAATTTTTTCTCTCGGTTATTTTACTAACCACTTGGGTAAGTGTCGAGGCAAGTACAGGCCTCAAAACGATTAATATTTATGTAATCAATAAACGGGTAAAGCTGGCTACAGCAATGCGAGAAAATGCCCTCAAAAAGTTTGGAGTATATACCGAATATACTTTAAACCAACCATCAAACCTGGAGGCTTTCCAAAACTTGTTGCGGTTAGTCCCCAAAAAGATAAAAATAAAAAAGAGGAGGGAAATGATTGGGATGTATGTATTGGTGGAATTATTTTTTGAAGATGGTAACTCGGTGGTATTTGGAGTGACCCGATATTTTGGAGTGATGTATAATGGTTACGAAACCAGCATCGATGGGCATGACTTCTTTCATCAATACTTGCAACCATTTATTCCTCCCACCTTCAATTGGCATGCTTTTGCAGTCAAAGATCTTGATTTGGCTCCTCGGAAAATAAAATCACAGTACCTCAATTTTGACAGGGAATTTGATGGGTACATTGTTCGTTTTACGGATAATAGTAAGCGATTTATCGCTCAAAAAAGTGTGCGTCAGCCTTATTTTACCAAAAGAGAATACTCAAAAGCTTTTTCATTTTTGAATCAAACAGTTTTAATCGGCATAGATGTGAAAACCAAAAAAATAGTTCGCCTGGCTTTTTTTGGGCAAGAAGATAAACATATGGATAGAGGAGAAATGAATGAACGATTATTCAAGAAATACCAAAAAATAATTACTGACCAAATAACAATAAACCGGATTGATAACCTCTACAATCTGCAAGCAGACATTATTTACCGAATGATTGAATTTGAGGATTGAACTTCTCTTTACATTCTGTTATTGCCACCTTTTAGTCAAGATGCAGCATGTTTATTCTTGGTTCGTGTTTTTTGCGGAAAGATTGTTACGATAAATGTTATTTGAAAGCCCACTGGCTTTAGTCGTGGGATGAAAAATAATTGCCGTAGGGAGATTTTCTCACACATTTTTTTGATTCTCAATGTATTTCTTAATCTTTTCTTCTGAAATATGCCCTACTGATTCTACGTAATACGACCTGGTCCAAAGTGTTGGAAGCCTCTTCTTAAGTTGAGGAAATTCTTCTCTTAAGTGTTTGCTGGTGTATCCCTTTAGCTGCCCTACAATAAAATGAGGTGCATCTACTGGCTTGGCTTTGACAAACAAGTGTATATGATCAGGCATTATTTCCATTTTTTCAATCTCAATGCCAAGATTTTTAGCTTTCTCAATGAGTAGCTCCTTAAGTCGTTTTTGTATTTCCTCAGTTAAAACTTTTCTTCTGTATTTGGGACACCAAATCAGGTGATAACCAAGGTTGTAAACGCAAGTATTTGAGCTTTTCCAACGTTTTTCCATTTCTAAAAATAGTATTTAATTGTCAGATAAATAACTGTTTTTTAGTATATTTGCTTATGATCCAGACAGTTAAGACATACCAATACAAACTCCGAAATCTTTCGGCTACCCAAACCCACAGGTTAAATAGTTGGATAGGTGCTTGTCGGTTTGTCTATAACCTGGCTCTGGAAACAAAACAACATGCCTACAAAGCCTATGGGGTGAACCTTTCCCGTTTTGACTTGGACAAACAGCTCGTGGCACTTAAAGAAGTTGATTGGATCAAAGATATTCCCTCTCAAAGCACCCAGGATGTTTTGCAACGTTTGGACAAAGCCTACCAATCTTTTTTCAAAGGTGGAGGTTTTCCAAAATGGGCAAAGAAAGGGAAGTACAACTCCATCACTTTCAAGAGTATCCATCGCAACAAGTGTGAAGCTGGTCGTTTTGTCCTCCCAAAACTAGGGGAGGTTAAAACCTTCTACTCTCGTGAAATACCCAAAGAAGCCAAACTAAAAAGAGCCACCGTTATTAAGAAGTTAGATGGTTTCTACATATCGATTATGTTTTCTACTCCAGTTCAAGTACCTCAATATAATCCAAACAGTGATAACCAAGCAGTTGGTATTGATTGGGGAGTAACTCACTTTGCTACCACCTCAGATGGAGAACATATTGCCAACCCAAAGGTATTAGAGCAATTCCAAAGGCAGCTTCGGATTGAACAACGTAGCCTTTCCCGCAAGAAAAAAGGTGGCAACAACTTCAAAAAACAAGCTCGAAGGCTCTCTAAGCTGCAAGCCAAGATTACCCGAATTAGAAACGACTTCCAGCACAAAGTAAGTAGCGACTTGCTTAGAAGGTCCTCATTTGTGGGAGTTGAAAACCTAAAAGTTCGTAACATGAGCCGCAGTGCCAAAGGCAATATTGAAAAACCAGGCAAAAACGTCAAGGCCAAATCTGGGCTAAACCGAGTAATACTGGATGCTGCCCCTTCTATGTTTTTGGACAAACTGGAATACAAAGCAGCTTGGCAAGGCAAAACCTTTGTCAAAGTCAACCCTAAACATAGTTCCCAGACTTGTTCAAGCTGTGGACATGTAGACAAAAACAACCGCAGGTCTCAGGCAATTTTCGTGTGTACATCCTGTGGACACCAAGACAATGCTGATGTCAACGCGGCAAAAAATATACTAGCCAGGGCTTTGGCTAGTGTCCGCTAACGTGAGCCATTAGGCTGTGCGTTGGGCAAGAATCCCCTCTGCTTTAGCTTGGGGAGTAGTCAAGTGATCTATAAAAACACTCATTTTAATACTTTTCAGCGGGAGCGTGATTTCAAAGAAACGACGAGTAACCAGCGAACTATGGAAACAAATGCCACTGGAAATAAAAAACAAAAAAAGAAGGTCTTTTGGAGCAGGAGGAGGGTATGTTTTTATGGAGTTTATCGGTGCCAAAGGAGAGGTATTTACTTGTGGTATAGAACGAAGTGGTCGGGTGTATTTAAATGGTTACCGAGTGGCTTTAGATGCTAACACATTGTTGAACAAATACCTGAAAGGATACCTGGGTCCTCATTTGAACTGGCACGGGAAATATCAGGGGCCAAAAATACAGCGAGACTCCGACGACGACGATGGTTATGTAGTTGTTTATTCGCCAGGCATCAAAAAAATGATAAAGGAGGGTAAATTAGCCGATTTGGTAGGGAAAGTAGATCCCTTGGCGGCCGAATGGTATAACCAAATAGTAGTGCTTGGAATAGAGGTGAAAACCAAACGAGTGGTATCAGTTCGCTTTCTTATGAATTCTGACGATCGCCGAAGAGGAGGAATGAATGAGGCTGCATATCAAAAATATCTACAAGCCCTGAATGCATATTTGAAAATTTCTGGGATTAAAAATCAACATGAACTCAAAGCGGATGTGGTTCATCGTTTCCTCGATTTTACCCGTTAATTTGTTGTGAAACAACCTGATGAATCACCACAGGATTTACCTTCCTAGTACACAGGCATCATTCCTGATCGCCGTTGATGTTTCTGACAAAAGCCACTACCAGACTGCCCACGCCATACAATAAGAAGAGGTAAGAAAGCCAATGGGAACTGTCTACCATCACGTAGATGATACCAAAAGCTATCGAGACAAAACCCGACATAATAGTCCAGTCGATTTTGTTGTCTTTTTCGACTTTTTTGTAGTCGTTTGAAATGGCCTTCTGGCTGACGTATGGAATAAACAGTTTGATGTTCTCTTCTGAACACCCCTGGGCTCTCATGTCTTCCTTGATATCTTCAAAAGTTTTCCCCTCGTTTAGCCACGTAACATACTTATCAATACTGATGTCTTTTTTTTGATTCATAGTTCGTTATTTTTTTATTCCTCCCTCGTCTTTTACTTCTTCTTCGGTTTGTAACTGTTTGTCGTACAGTTCTTTATACACGCCGCCTTGCTTGATCAATTCTTCGTGATTGCCTTGCTCTACCACTGCACCATCGTCTAATACCAATATTTTGTTGGCCAACTTAGCCGAGGAAACCCGGTGAGAAATGATAATGGAAGTACGGTTTTTCATGATGCGTTTCAGGCTGTTGAGAATCGCATTTTCGGTTTTGGTGTCTACTGCCGATAAACTGTCATCTAAAATCAAAATTTTGGGTTCTCGCACAATGGCTCGGGCAATGGATAAACGTTGTTTTTGGCCTCCCGATAAGGTAATGCCTCGTTCGCCAATTCGGGTTTGGTAATTCTCCTTGAAGTCCATAATATTATGGTGCAAGTCCGCATCTTTGGCGGCTTGTATTACCTGTTCATTGGTCAAGCCACTGGTGCCAAAACTGATGTTATCACGGATGGAGTCCGAAAACAAAAATACGTCTTGAGGTACATAACCAATCTGCTGGCGCAGCTTTGGAATATCAAAATCTTTGATATTATGCCCATCAATCAATACTTCTCCCTCGCTGGCATCATACATTCGGGTTACCAGAGAAGCCACCGTACTTTTACCCGAACCAGTAGTACCAAGAATGGCCAGTGTTTCTCCGCTATTGATCTCAAAATCGAAGTTTTTGAGGGCGTGTACTCCTGAGTCAGGATAGACAAAATTCACGTTTTTGAAAGAGATTTGCCCGTTGATTTCCAGCTCCAGGTTCTTTTCTGATACAATGTCGGTTTTGGTATTTAAAAATTCGTTGATTCGTTTTTGAGAAGCAGCGGCTCGCTGAATAATACTGGTAATCCAGCCCAGTGCTGCCACTGGCCAAGTAAGCATATTGACATACATGATAAACTCAGCCACGTTGCCCGCAGTAATCGAGCCACTCATGACCTCAATTCCTCCAATGTATACTACCAAAATACTGCTCAAACCGATGAGGGCAATAATGAGCGGAAAAAACAGGGCTTGTACCATCGCCAGTTTGAGGCTTTTTTGGCGGTAATCTTCACTGGCATCTTTAAAATTCTTTACGGAGTCTTTTTCTCGTACAAATGCCTTTAATACCCGAATACCCGAGAATGCTTCTTGCACAAAGGTAGAAAGCCCGGATAAACTTTTTTGGATGTCTTCGGAACGACGATTGATGATATTATTAACATAATATATGCTTATAGAAAGGAAGGGAAGGGGAAGCAGCGTAAACAAAGCCAACTTGGCATCTACCATAAACATGTAGGTGATCACCATGATAAATAGCGTGATGAGGTTGATACCATACATAATCCCTGGACCCAAATACATTCGAACTTGGCTTACATCTTCCGAAATTCGAGCCATCAAGTCTCCAGTATTGTTTTTCCGGTAAAAGCTCAATGGAAGCGTTTGGTAATGTTCATAAATCTCGTTTTTCAGGTCATATTCTATCCGGCGAGACATGACGATGATGGTCTGGCGAACCAAAAATAAAAAGAAACCCCGGATGAAAACCATCATCAGAATGAGCAGCCCATAAAGCAATACTGTAGACGCAAACATGCCGTACATTCTGGCTTGAGCATCAAACCCGGCATACAGCATATACAAGTCGATCGATTCTTTGATGAGGTCAAAAGCGTGCCGCACGATTTGAGCGGGAAGAATACCAAAAAAATTGGTGATGATGATAAATACAGTACCTAACAGCAGATGAAACTTGTATTTGAGTAGGTATTTATTTAAATAACTTAATTCTTTCATTTGAATAGATTTCCTACCAGAGAAAAGTGATGTGTCTTTGTTTTTTCAATGAAGCCTTCCTGATAACAGACTCAAAAATAGAGTTATATTCTGATAATAAGAAGTAAATACATTAGAGCTTGTTTAAATTTTCGTTTAAAGTAAATTTTTTGTCGCATCTGACCCTAAGAGGCGTGCAAAAGGACCCATGAATGAGTTTTAAACAAGCGCTTAGAGACTTGTTTGACCGCCAGCAAACGAGATGAAAACAGGGTATCAAATCAGGTTTTTATTTGCAGTGAATTTACCTTGCCTAGTGTATAACTCCATAACCAAACTTTCGAAACCATACATAACTTTTTAGGTATATCCTGGAAAAAAATCGGCATAG
>CALDJV010000530.1 GCA_937899305.1 uncultured Cytophagaceae bacterium | reverse complement strand
CAGGCGACTGAAAAAATTGGCTAATAGCCGCGCTATTCGCACTATTTTTTTGGGAGGCATGGCAGCAAGACATTAGTCAAATGGATTAAGTTATTGATGTAGTTTTACTTAGCAGCAGATTGGTTTTGCCACTCTAATTCTATTTTCTCCATTTGTTCCAGGTGACGCTGGGCGTGCATCGCCAAAAAATAAATATATTGATATACATCTATTTTACCTAGTCCATTCACTGTCATGGTAGTTTTGTAAAGTACCCCTTCACCATTGGGCATTTCGGCCAATACATCCAGGCATTGTTGCAGTTGCTGTTCTAGTTGTGTTTTTATTTCTGGGAGGGTCTTGGCACCAACAGGCTCCATATGCTCAGGCCTTATCCAATCAAAAGCAAGGTGTTTACCAATGTCGTCCAGCTTTTTGCTACCAAAGGTATACTGAGCCAACGCTGGTGCCAAATCTAGGTCATGAATGTTCTTCATGGCTTTTTTCTTCCCTTTCTCTATCAGAATGAGCAAAAAATGGTTGGTCAAGCCAATGTGTTCTAATATTTGATTGATTGACCAACCTCTATTTTTGGGGAAATATGTCTGTAATTCTTCTGATTTATCAAACCACAAATACACCTTGCCGAAAGTAGATTGCAAGGTATCTGAAATATGATCTATGACTTCTTTAATCATGATCTGAAACTACTTCACTTGTTACACCTGGCCTAAATTTGACTCCAGAAAACAAATGGATCATCAATATTCTTGAGTAACGGTATGATATTGGGAAGGTCAAAAGGACCGCTACCAACACTACCAGTACGTACACCCAAGCTTCGGGATTGTTACCTATCACGTAAGTAGCCAACCCACAAGCGATAAAGAGTGCTACCGAAAAAGCGTAGCTGATGTACATGGCTCCAAAAAAGAAACCTGGTTCACGCTCATAGCGTAGTCCACATTTTGGACAATGCTTGTGCATGACGTTGAATTTATTCACTGTCAGTAACGAATGTTTGAAAATTTTACCTTCACGGCATTGAGGGCATTTACCCTGAATAATTGCCCGAGACTTTGACACGTTGTGCATGGCGTTTTTTACTGTTTCGGAACCACAAGTAAGCCACTGTACCTAAAATAAGATACGGAAAGAGCGACAAATAAAGTATACCAGCATTCAACCCTGCTCCTACTCCGGCTCCTTCGCTGATACTGCTCTCTACACTTGCTCTACACATTGCGCATTGCGCAAAAAGCCCCTCACTTGTGATCACCAAGTTTAAAAATATTAAGGTAATAATAGCCAATATCTTCTTCATATACAAATATATTTTCATATGTTAATTAACTGTAATATGGACTAATCATTAAATATACTAAAACTCCGGTAAAAGCTACATATGCCCATACTGGAAAAGTCCACCTCACTACTTTTTTGTGTCGGTCAATTTGCTGGGTAATGGCAAAATAAATTGCAAACAACGCCAATGGAACAACAAACAGGGACAAACCAATGTGGGTAATCAATATGATGAAATAAAAATAACGAATGGCTCCTTCGCCGCCAAACTTGGTTTCGCTGCCCTGAGAGTGATATATGACGTAAGAAACTAAAAACAACGATGACAATACAAAAGCAGTCATCATGAACCCCCGGTGACTTTGTACTTTTTTGCGCCGGATGGAAATAAAACCACCTACCAAGCAAACAAAAGTGGCAGAATTCAAAAGTGCATTTAAATGAGGCAAAAATGCTACATTCAAATCACCAAACAATCCTCCGTTTTTGCGTTGCAGATAAAACAGAACGGATACTACCAATGGGATTGCGATTGATACCGCCCAAATAATGGGCAAGAATCGTTTGTTTCTACTGACAGTCAATGCTTCCTTCATACTTTCTATTTTATATCCTTTACCATTATAACCAATTGTTAACCATCCGGTTTTGGTTTGGTCTATAAATCTGACGATATTCAGTCTACTTGGGTCAAAATTTTAATTTCCAAAATCAGTTTGTCTACATCATCTCGGCTCACTCCATTGTAATATCCTCTTATTCGTCCTTTTTTGTCTACCAGCATAAGACGTGAACTATGAAAATAATCAGGAGTAACTACTTCTTTCTCTTCGCCTACTGGAATTTTAAATCCCTTTTGTCCCAGATTATAAATTTGATGTTTATCGCCTGTCAAGAAATGCCACTTGCCAGTTTTGGCTTTGTACTGGGCCGCATAATTTTTCAAAACTTCTACTGAATCGTGTTCTGGATCTATGGAAAAAGACAATATTTTTACGTCTTCATTTCCTTTGAATGCTTCTTGAACTCTGATAAGCTGGGAAGACATTTTAGGGCAAATACTACCACAGCGAGTAAAGAAAAAATCAGCTACATAAATTTTTCCCTTCACTTGATCGTTTGATACCTTCTGATTATTCTGATTGGTAAACTCAAAAGGGGTAATGGTGTGATACACTGAATCGATCTTCCATTTTCCGTCTACTTTTACCGAATCTACTCCTTGGGGATAAAAGATCGGTAAGCTGTATTTGTTTTTGCCAAATACATTTAGAAACAGATACAAAAAAACTGGTAGTGCTAATAGAATTATTAGCACCCCAGCCTTCATAAATTTATTCATAAATATTTCTTCTTGACTTGTTCATTTGCATTGTACTAACCAATGCATAAGTCAATTGTTAGATTTAGATTCTCAAATCGAATACTGAGCCTCCCTCCATCATCATTGCCAAGATAAACCAAGCAACGAATATCATAGGTAAGATAATACACCAAACCAAGAACTTGACTTCGTGTCCTAGGTGCATAAATTCAGCCACAATATAAAATGCTTTTACAATGGTCAAAAATATGAACAAACCTACCTTGAACATAGATGGTGGTAAAATAAAAGCAATCACAAATTCCAGCGCAGTAAGAGCCAATAGAATCCAAAATGTTTTCCAAATGATTTTGGTATTTGGCTTTGGAATTTCGCCGTTAGTTGCGTTGTGAGTATCTGCCATAATTTTATATTATTTATATCTTCTGTTTGTGTCTTAATTTAAGTAGCGCTGCTATACCAAGTAGAAGAAGGTAAATACAAATACCCATACCAAATCTACAAAGTGCCAGTATAAACCAACCTTTTCTACCATTTCATAATCATTCTTACGAGCATAAATACCCATAGAAGCATTGTAGAAAATGATGATATTGATAATCACTCCACTCAGTACGTGAGTTCCGTGGAATCCTGTAATAAAGAAGAACAAGTTGGCAAAAGTAACTGGGCCGTACTGGTTTTCAGCTAAACCAGCCCCATAAATCGTTTCTCCCAGGTTTCGACCATCTCCCATGACGCGAAGCGCTCCACCATAATCGGTCCCGACTATAAAGTGAGTCCACTCCCAGGCTTGGCTACCCAAGAAAGCAAAACCACCCAATATTGTCCAAAGCATCCATTTTTCCACATCTGCCTGATCGCCCCGATGACCTGCTTCTACCGCAAGTACCATCGTTACACTACTCATAATCAGAATGAATGTCATGATACCCACAAACACCAGAGGTGCTTTCAGCCCATGGAAAAACGGTATCGCATCAAAGACTTTTTCAGGTATGGGCCAATATCTTTGAGAAGAGTAATAGTTTTCGCCTTTTTTGGGCATTTTTATCTTTTCTTTCTCTTCCTCGGTTTTTGCTTGCGCAAGTTTGTCCTGAGCGAGTTTTAGTCTCTTTTCATAGCGACTCTCAAATTCTTTTTGGGTAACAGTAAAAGTACTGTCCCCACGTTTGGTTAGCTCAATTACATTATCAGGACCATGTTGATCTTTGTTGATACCATACCCACCTTCGGTGACCTCTATGTAGTATGAATCATTTGGGTTGTATGCTTCGTGACTGAAGCGAATCATACCATAGGAAATCAGTAGAGCCGAGAAAGTAAATGCATCGGAAAGTAAGAAAAACCACATCATGAGTTTTCCATAACGAACACCTCCCAGTGGGCGATTACCACCACCCCAGTCAATCCCTTTCTTTTTCTCGTCTTCTGTTGCGACTGTTGCCATAATTTTATTGTGTGATTAAACTTCTTTTAGTGATTCAATAATAAAAAGCCAAACAAATATAGCCAAAGGATATCTAAAAAATGCCAATAAGTAGCACACATTTCAATCCTAGCCAATCTTTTGGAGTGTATTTTTAATTTAAATGTAGATACTAGTACAATAACCAAAAAAATAATCCCACTCACAAGGTGTACCCCGTGCAAACCAGTAATTACATACAAAAATGAACCCGATGGATTGGAGTTTTGTCCCGCAAACCAAACTTTGGAACCTACCAGGTCTTTCCAAGCATATACTTGGCCCACTAGAAAGGCAAAACCCAAAACTGTTGTAATTACTACCCCTATTTTCAGTAAATCAATATTATCTTTTTTAGCCAACATATACGACCAATGCATAGAAGCACTACTCAAAAGTAATATCACTGTATTTACCCAGAACAAACCAGGCAAATCGAATTCAAGCCAGTTACCTTCTGCTCTACGTACGATGTAAGCACTGGTAAAAGCAGCAAATAACATAATGATAGAGACAATAAAGAGCCACATTGCAAACTTTTGAGGATGCATTGACAGCGTTTCTTGGGGTTCTTCTACAAACCCAGCCGTATTGTCAAGTGTATTTTCTTTAATCATATTTTGTCAATCAAAAAGGCTAACTGAACTATTGGCAAATAAATAAATGAACCAAACATAATGCGTTTTGCCTTCTGTTGGGCCACTTGAACATCACTCTTTGGAGAGCAATTTTTAAGCAATTGTAAGGCTGGAACCAAAAATAAAATTCCGGATAAAGTGGCGATGATTCCTGCTACTATTCCAGTAATGCCCACTTGGGTAGGTAATAAACCCATTGGTATTAGAAACATCGTATATACTGCTATCTGAAAAGCAGTGGTTACATCTTTTCCTCCTCGTGAAGGAAGCAACTTAAAACCTGCTTTCTTGTAGTCATCATCTAGCACCCAGGCAATGGCCCAAAAATGAGGAAACTGCCAGATAAACTGAAATGCAAAAATAATCAATGCTTCATAACTAATCTGACCAGTGGCTGCTACCCATCCCAGCATTGGAGGCAATGCTCCAGGTATGGCCCCTACAAAAACTGCAATAGAACCAATGCGCTTCAAAGGGGTATATACAAATCCATACAACAACATAGATACCAACGCCAATACCGTAGTAAGCAGGTTGGTATAAATTAACAACAGCGACAAACCAGCCGCACTTGTAAGAATGGTGTAAAGTACCGCTTCCTGAACCGATACCCTTCCCGAGGGAATGGGCCGATTGCTAGTTCTATTCATCATCTTATCCAGGTCTTTCTCAATGATCTGATTAATCATGATAGAGGCTCCTGATACCAAGAAACCGCCAAGTGCCAAACTAATGAAACTTGACCAATTGATGGTGCCCTGGAATGCCAATAAATACCCGAAAACTGCGGAAAATGCCACCAAGAAAGATAATCTTGGTTTCAATAGCTCAGTATATGCTTTGAACTTCACTATTGCTGATGTGCTAATACTTGTCTCAGTCGTTATCATTGTGAAATTAGTTGTTCCTGAGAAAATCCCTCCGATGCTTTGAACTCGCTCCTTACAAAAATTTTCTCATAATTAATCGCTAACAGTAAGAAAAACTGTATTCCCAACACAATGGTGCCTATCAACAAATGAATAGGCTGTAAAATTGCCGGGATTCCGAAGTAGGCCATTCCTACTCCACTAGCGATTTCACTAACAATTAATACAAACAGAAATATTGTATATTTAAAAATATAATTTTTTCTATCCCGAATTTGTGTATATAATAAATACACAAGATAAATATGGCTTGAAAGCACTAACCAGGAAAAAGAGCGGTGAATCAAGAAATTTAAACCCAGATTTTCCACCCACAATCCTCGTTGACTTTCTCCCATAGTTTTGGCAATCACATCAATTGCCTCCCTCACTTGCGTTCCCAGTACTACTTGTACAAACGACAAGAGCAAAGCCAAAATGAGTATTTGGTTTACTCTTCTCTTATTGTTTATTTGAGTAGGTTTCCAAACTGATTTGAAACCTCTTATAATGGTGTAGATCAACAAGAAAACTAAAGCAATGGCAATAACCATATGAATGGTAATCAATGAAACAGACAAATCACTGGCTACTACTTTTGCTCCAATCCATCCTTGAAAACCCACCAATATTACACTCGCGAAACTCAAAAATATAATGCTCCTATCTGTCTTACGATAAGAAAAGGAAGCTATGAAAGTCGCGAATATAAAAAGACCGATCAAAACACCAATCAATCGGTTTATATATTCTGTCCAGGTCTTGAAGGCGTCAAAATCGGCGATTTCTTTTCCCTGAACTTTGAATTTTTCTTTGTAATTTTTTGGGAGTTGGGATACCTCAGTGGGAGGTATCCAACTTCCAAAACATTTGGGCCAATCGGGGCATCCCATACCAGAACCAGTAGTTCTAACGATGCCACCGACCACAATTAAAAAATATACTGCAACAATTGTTACGATTCCCAGTCTCCTGAAAACCTTGTGCGTTTTTTTATTGCTCATCTATTCTTATTTCTTCCTCGTTATTTCCAGTCTGCTCCAATAACTCCTTCTCATGAGGAAGGTTAGAATTTGGTGTTTGAGACAAAGGAATGTGCTGAGGAATAAAATCTTCATATCCATCTTTCTCCGAATTAGGCTTACTGTAATCGTAAGGCCAACGGTATACTTGTGGAATTTCTCCTGGCCAGTTTCCGTGTCCAGGGTTGCGTGGAGTCGTCCATTCCAAAGTAGTTGAACCCCAAGGATTCGCCGGAGCTTTTCTTCCACGGAAAATACTGTAAATGAAATTGAATACAAATATGAACTGAGCAAATACGGTTACGATGGCCGCCACAGTAATCAATGCATTCAAATCAGTAAATGATTTCGTGAAATCAAAGTTGGTAAATGAATAATAACGACGAGGGAATCCAGCAATACCAATGTAGTGCATTGGGAAGAATACCAAATAAGCACCTACGAAGGTAATCCAGAAATGAATGTACCCAAGTCTTTCGTCCATCATTCGGCCAAACATTTTTGGGAACCAATGGTATACCCCAGCCATCATACCAAAGAAAGAAGCACTACCCATTACCAAGTGGAAGTGGGCCACTACATAATAAGTATCGTGTAATTGAATGTCCATCGCGTTGTTACCTAAAATAATACCGGTAACTCCACCCGAAACAAACAATGATACTACTCCAATACTGAATAACATTGCGGGAGTAAATACAATATTTCCTCGCCACAAAGTAGTAATGTAGTTAAATGCTTTTACTGCTGATGGTACGGCAATGATCAGCGTCAGGAACATAAATACTGATCCAAGGAATGGGTTCATACCCGTTACAAACATATGGTGTGCCCATACGATGAATGAAAGTATTGCAATACCCAAAATAGAACCAATCATCGCTTTGTAACCAAAGATTGGCTTGCGGGAATTGGTTGCAATTACCTCGGAGGTAAGTCCCAATGCTGGAAGCAATACAATGTATACCTCAGGGTGACCCAAGAACCAGAACAAGTGCTGGAACAAAATTGGGCTACCACCTTTGTGGTGCAATGCTTCACCTGCAATGTATATGTCGGACAAGAAGAAACTTGTTCCTAAACTTCGATCAAAAATCAATAATAAAGCCGCTGAGAACAATACCGGGAATGATAATATACCAATGATGGCGGTAATGAACATTGCCCAGATAGTCAATGGCAAACGAGAGAAAGACATCCCTTTGGTTCTCAAGTTGATTACAGTTGAGATGTAGTTGATGCTTCCCAAGAGTGATGAAACAATGAACAGTGACATACTAGTCAACCACATTGTCATACCCGCGCCAGATCCTGGCATCGCCTGCGGTAATGCACTCAAAGGCGGATAAATTACCCATCCTCCTGATGCAGGCCCTGTTTCTAAGAATATAGAAGCAAACATGATCACACTTGATGCAAAGAAGAACCAGTATGATAACATGTTCATAAATCCAGAAGCCATGTCACGCGCACCAATTTGCAATGGAATCAAGAAGTTACTAAAAGTACCACTCAATCCTGCAGTTAGTACAAAGAATACCATAATGGTACCATGCATTGTTACCAAAGCAAGGTAAAACTCTGGCTCTAATTTTCCAGTATCTGTAATCCATCCTCCCAATATAGGTCTCAAAAACTCAAGACTCATTTCAGGAAAACCCAACTGGAGACGGAATACCAATGACATCAAGCCACCAATTGCGGCCCAGAAGATTCCAGTAAACAAAAATTGCTTCCCGATTACTTTATGATCTTCACTAAAAATATACTTTTGAATAAAGCTCTGTTCGTGGTGATGATCGTGGTCGTGACCATGATCGTGGGCATGATCATGACTCGTTTCTTGAATCGCACCACCTTGATGTTGAATATCTGCCATAATTAAATAGTCGGTTCGCTTTTAAAGTGTACAGGTTTAATCAATTTTTGCTTGTGCTGTTCTCCTAATTTCTTTTTGGCTTTCTTTCTTGTTGGCCACGTTTTTATTCTTACGCAACCAATTCAAGCCACGATCTATATATTCAGGATTTTGTTTCAAGAACGGCTCTTGTGATGCATACCATTTTTGGTAAGCGTATTCATCAAGTACCTCTACCAAGAGACGCATACTGTAGTGTCCTTTACCACAAACCTCCGTACAAGCAATCTCAAAATTAAATTCTGGATTGTTTAACTCGGCACGCATTTCGGCAGTGGTTTTGGTTGGGGTAAAGTGAAACTGAGTAGGCATACCAGGTACCGCATCCATTTTCAAGCGAAAGTGAGGTGCATACACACTGTGTAAAACATCCTTGGCTCTAATCTTAAATAATATAGGGCGGTTTGCGGGTATTACAACTTTACCACTTACAAAGTCATCATCAGATTCTTTGTTCTCGAAGTTAATCCCAAGTTCATTTACAGCGTCGATCAAACGGAAATCATGAGATCCCAATTTCTTGTCTTTGCCAGGATAGCGAGTTTTCCAGGCAAACTGTTGCCCTACAATCTCTACTACCTCGGCATCTTTGGGAGGATCACCCATGATATCCCACCACACTTTGTTTCCATAAAATACCAATACAGTCAAAATAACCGCAGGGGTAATGGTCCAAGCAATTTCTAACTTGTTGTTTTCTGGAAAAAATGAGGCCTTTCGACCTTTCTTGTATCGATAGCGATAAGCAAAATAAAATAAGGCTGCATTAGTCACCAAAAACATCAAAACGATCACTCCAGTTGAAAACCAAAAAAGTTCATCGGTTTTCTTTCCGTGTACTGATGCGGCTTCTGGTAAAAAATATTTCGTTGCCTCGCCAGAATACCAAATCGCGGCAATAGTTCCTACCAGTGGTAGAATCCACATCAAGTTAGCATTCAGGTTATTTAGTCCATCTACTTTTTCTTTGTGCTCACCCTTTGCAACAGATACCAATCTTTGAATCCTAAAGAGCATTAGCAGGATAGCAAAAATCAATACGATTGCAAGAAGCAGTATCAAATTAGCCATAAGATCAATCTATTAATTATCTGTTCGGTTCTATTATTATAAAAAAATGTTAAATCTAAATGTTTTATATATCGTGAGATAAACTCTCTTCGATCATTGGGTGATTTTTAGGAACAATGTTCGCTTTTGCCAAAGCAGATGCAGTAACCCAAATAAATCCAGCAACAAATAAAATCGCTAATCCAATCTCCACAAATCCAAGGCCAGCGTGCTTACCTACTGTTCCTGGCATAATCATCATGTAGAAGTCTAACCAGTGACCGAATATAATTCCAATCGCCGCAACTTTCACCAACAAAGTTCGTCGCTTGGCCGCTCTGGTCATTAAGAACAAGAACGGGAAAGCAAAATTTATGATGATATTGAAATAAAACAAGAAGCCAAAATCTTCCATTCGCTGAATGAAATACACTGTCTCCTCAGGAATGTTGGCGTAATAAATCAATAAGAATTGTGCAAACCAGATGTAAGTCCAGAAAATGCTAAATGCAAAAATGAATTTCCCTAAGTCGTGAATATGACTGTCTTTTACATGTTTAAGATATCCCTTGCTTTTCAATACAATTACGTAGAGTGCAATGGTAGCCATTCCGGTTACAAACCAACTGGCAACCATATACCACCCAAACATGGTACTGAACCAGTGGGTGTCAATTGACATTACCCAGTCCCAAGCAGCAGTAGAAGAAGTTACGGCAAAAATCACAATGAAAATGGCTGCATAAATTCCACTTTTTCGGTGAAATACAGGATTCTTCGTGTATTTGTAGAAATCTACTTCCTTGTCTTCTCTCAATGACATTTTACGCATTAAACGGAACATCAGGTACCACAACCCAAAGTAAATGACCATCCTGACGACAAAAAACGGAGTATTGAGATATCCGACCTTACCGGCTATAATCTTATCAAAGTTAGGGCTTTTGGGATCAGACAAACTGGCATCAGTCCAGTGGAATATATCATGTCCACCTACAAAAAACATCACAAGAAGTAACAAACCAGTAAATGGCAAGAAATTACCGAAGGTTTCAGGAATTCTCTTAATTAACGTTGACCAACCTGCAATTGCTACGTAATTGAAGGCAACAAAGAAAACACCAATCACCCCTATACCAGTAAAGAAAACACCATTGTGCCATAAATCAACAAACAAGCGCTTGGTCCAATGAAAGGCGTGATGTCCACCTTCTGCTCCACCGCCGCCACCAGCGCCATGTCCTGCTGGGGCGTGTTCGCCACCATGTTTCTTACCGCCGTGGTCACCGCCTCCGCCGTGATCTCCACCACCATGGCCTCCTGCATCGTGACCTCCTCCATGGGCGCCGTGCTCATCTCCTCCAAGACCAAAACCTAACTGCCACATGATGATACCAACCACCAACAAAACAACTCCAACTATCATAGCAATTTTTAATTGCTGGCGAAGTTTTGGAGTAAACTCAAAATTCTTCTCTTTTGATAAGTCTGAAAGCGAAATATGTTTTCCAGCCATAATATTTAAAATCTTTTAAGCTTTATCTTCTTTTACAAACTGCTATTTAGTTCCTTTTTCCTTCCCATCAGAGTGTTCTCCTCCCTCGGTAGTACCAGTACTATCAGTCTTCGCTTCCTCTTTCTTAGGAGTTTCTGAACCTTTCAGTGCAACTTCGTAAAGTCGCCCTTGAAGTTTGTGTACATAAAGCGCTATTTTCCAACGCTCCTCTGGTGAAACAATTTGCTTGTGAGGCCACATTCTATTTTTACCGTGAGTAATCACGTGATAGATATGTCCACTACTGTTGTTCTTCTGAGCACCTGCCGTTAGGTTGGCCACCCCTTTGTATTGTTTATTTACTTTTCCGTCTCCTTTTCCACCTGCTCCATGACAATGCTTGCAGTAACGCTCGTAAAGTGGCTGTCCTTCAGCCGTTACGTATTTATCAATAGCCGCCGAATCCTTTGGCATTTGATACAAAAGCGGGTTTCGCACACGCTCTGCCATTTTTAGCCCTTCTTCGCCTGCGGGGAAGTTATAAGCCATCATCCTCGCATTTCCTCCTTCACTATTTACAGTTGTCTTGTAATGCCCTGAACGAACAACTGTACCAACGGGTGGTTTTTTTAGATTCGAGCCAGTTTCAGTAAACTTATTTTTCTTTACCTGAGTATAAGGCTCGTAAGGTATCGATATATACATTTGTGGGGCATACTCTTTCCCTGGGTTGTTAGGGTTGCGTGAGCAAGCACTCAGGAATAGCACCACAAGCATCAGGGTAAGCGGTATATATTGTTTATATTTGAGTAACATCATTGCTTTTTTAAAGTAGTACTAACTAATTATTTGCCATTTATACACTACAATTCAACTTCTTTGGGCTCTTCAGTAACCCCGTTTTGCTTTAAGATGGCCACGATTTCATCTTTAGAGTGCTTTGTATTTTCCTCTAAATTGATTGCCATTACGTGTTTATCATCAGTACTTCTTGGATCAAACATCTTGGCTTTCTTTCCAGGACCAAGATTACGAGATATCAAGAAAGTTCCTACCATTCCTAAAGCGGAAATTAGTACAGTAGCTTCAAATGTTACAGGTACAAAGTTGGGTGCAGGCAAGAAATCCTTTCCCCCAATGTCCATTGGCCAATCAAATCCCAACATGTAGGAAATCATTGTGATTGCCAAGGTAGTACCAGTAGCTCCAAACATAAAAGCAGCTTTTCCTAGGCGCGTTCTTTTATAACCCAGATACGTGTCAAGATGGTGAACTGGGTATGGAGTATATACCTCATGAATCTGCACCCCATCTTCGCGAATTTGTTTTACTGCTGGCAACAAAACATCTTCATCGTCAAATACTCCTACTATATATTTACTAGCTTCAGCCATATCTCTAATCAATTGTAAGATTTAGTCCTTTGGATCGTTTAAATTAATTATGAATCGCTTACCTTTTTTGCTCCATCATTGCTACTTGTAGTTGAGTGTGCTTCTGCTGCAACACTTTCCGCAGTACGTTCACGTACGTGTTCAATAGTAGTTTGTGAAGTAGACTTTAACACTGCTTTTACCTCTGCCATGTTGATCACCGGCAAGAACTTCGCAAATAAGAAGAACAAGGTAAAGAACAATCCGAAAGTAAAGATATAATCTCCAATATCTACCCAGGTTGGGTAGAACATTGCCCAACTAGAAGGTAAATAATCACGGTGTAGTGAAGTCACAATAATTACAAATCGCTCAAACCACATTCCAATGTTTACAACAATAGAAAGGCCGAACGTCCAGTAGATGTTACGTCTGATACCTCTGATCCAGAACAACTGAGGAGAAATTACATTACAACTCATCATTGCAAGGTAAGCCCACCAATAAGGACCAGTAGCCCGGTTAATGAAAGCATAAGCTTCGTATTGGACTCCTGAATACCACGCAATAAAAAGCTCGGTGATATAGGCCACCCCTACAATAGAACCTGTCAATACAATGATCTTGTTCATTGCCTCGATGTGCTCCATCGTGATGTAAGCCTGTAGTTTAAATACGTGTCTGGTAATTAACATCAAGGTAAGTACCATCGCAAAACCAGAGAAGATCGCTCCAGCTACAAAGTAAGGAGGGAAAATAGTAGTATGCCATCCTGGTATCAACGAGGTAGCAAAGTCCATACTTACAATGGTGTGTACTGAAAGTACCAACGGAGTAGAAAGACCAGCCAAAATCAATGCAACTTCTTCATAGCGAGCCCAAGTCTTTGCTGAACCATCCCAACCAAAACTCAATAAGCCATATACAAATGCTCTAATTTTATCACCACGAGCAATTGCTCTTTCACGGATTGTTGCCAAATCAGGAATGAGACCTACATACCAGAATACAACAGAAACCGTTAAATAAGTACTAATTGCAAATACATCCCATACAAGAGGGGAGTTAAAGTTTACCCACAAAGAACCATAGGTATTTGGTAGAGGTAGTGCCCAATAAGCCATCCAAGCGCGTCCCATGTGCATCAAGATAAATGAACCTGCACAAAGTACGGCAAAAATGGTCATTGCTTCTGCCGCTCGGTTAATGGAAGTTCTCCATTTTTGACGGAATAAAAGCAAAATGGCTGAAATAAGGGTACCAGCGTGACCAATACCTACCCACCATACAAAGTTGGTGATATCCCAGGCCCAACCTACAGTTTTGTTCAATCCCCATTCCCCTAGTCCAAACCACCAGGTGCGGTATAGGGTGTATCCTCCCCAACCAAGGGCGGCTAATGATAGCAACATAGCCATGATCCAACGAGGGTTGGTGGGTGGTGCTTCCACCTGTCTACAAATATCTTCAGTAATATCGTGATATGTAGTCGGTCTTTTTTGTCCGTTTTCCTCTTTCTTTAAGACAAGAGGGGCTCTTACCGGTGATGTTACTTGCATATGTATTTGGCAATTATTAGTTTTTTCTATGTAAAAAAGGAATCGAGGTGGTGCCTCGACTCCCTGAGTTTTATGCTTCTTTATTTTCTCCGTTTCTGGATTCTTCAGTTTTCTTGATGATTTCCTCTACAATTTCGTTGTCATTGTTTCGGATCTTAGTCAAGTAAGAAACCTGAGGTCGAACATTGATCGTTTCTAACACATGGTAGGCACGAGGCTCACCAATCACCCAAACTTTCTCCTCTTCTTTACCTCGGGCTTTTTCTCTAGCCTGAAGGTCTAACAAATATCTGTCTTCACCAGTTTTGGTTTTAAGACCTCCGTTGTCTTTTAGAACTTTATCTTCTCCTTCTTTTCCTTTGGTGACCTCTTTGATTTTCAACATTTCAAAGATGTCACTCTTCTCATTGTTCATATCACCAAAAGTGATTGCCTTAGTAGGACAAGCTTGGGCACAAGCTACTTGGATATCGCCATCTTTTACAGTGCGTTTCTCTTTTTTAGCTTGAAGTTTACCCGCCTGAATACGTTGCACACACATAGAGCATTTTTCCATTACTCCACGAGAACGAACGGTTACATCAGGGTTGAGCACCATTTTACCCAAATCAGTTGATTGAGAATAATTGATGTCCTTGAAACGGTAATCATCATAATAATTGAACCAGTTAAAACGACGTACTTTGTAAGGACAGTTGTTGGCACAGTAACGGGTACCAAAGCAACGGTTGTAGGCCATTTGGTTCAATCCCTCAGTACTGTGAGTAGTTGCCAATACTGGACAAACTGTTTCACAAGGGGCATTATTACAATGCTGACACATCAAAGGTTGGAAAACTACCTGTGGGTTCTCTGCCGCATCTTCCATCTTGCGGTAATCGCTGATACCAGGGGTCTGGTTCTCTTCTAGAATGTAAGAAGAAGTATAGTAGCGGTCAATGCGAATCCAATGCATCTCACGACGATTCAACACTTCTTGTTTTCCAACAACTGGTACGTTGTTTTCAGCTTGACAAGCAATGGTACAAGCACCACAACCAATACAAGAGTTGAGGTCTACTACCAATCCCCAAGAGTGGTTTGGATACTTGTGATTCGATTTCCAAAGCGTCATTTCATAAGGCTTGGTTTCTTTACCTTTGAAAGTAACTTTTGGGTAAGTACGTCCTGCAAAAGGCTCTTCTTGATATTTTTTGAAGGTTGAACCCTGTACAATATCACGCCCCATAATGGTATGGTGGGTTTGTACTTGGGCAATCTCCATTTTCTTTTCAGTCTTTGTAATGGTAATTTTAGGATTCTCTAATACTACAATGTTATTTCTAACCGTAGCAAATGGGAATGCATTTTTGCCTCCCCAATCCTGATTACCAAAGGCGATGGTCTTGAAATTACCTTTCCCTACCTTGCCTACTACATCTCTACCGTATCCTACTGCCATAGAGGCTGTTCCACGCGTCTGGCCAGGTTGAACCAATACTGGAACTTCTACGCTTATCTTTCCAGCAGTCACCTTTACGATATCGCCCTGCTTCAGATTCTCTTTTCTGGCATAAGGCAATGGTATCGCCAAGTAATTATCCCAGCAAGCTCTTGAAATAGGATCAGCCATTTCTTGTAGCCAAGGGTTATTTGCCGCATAACCCGATCCCATAGAAACTTTTTGATACAAAGAAAGCTCTATTTCATTTTCTTTGGGCTTGGATTTGTAAGTACCCTGTACTGCCGATAGGGCAGCTCCGGTGTTGCCATTGAACTTGGCAGCTCCGTTTACTACCACAATTGCAGGGGTTTCAGTAGTCACTGAATCCGATGCAGTAGGAGGAGGAGTTACTGGAGTTTCAGTTTCTTTTTGCTTTGGAGTTACTTCTCCTACAAAAAGTCCTTTATGTAAAGTGCTGGTCCAGAAGTCTTCAAAACTACCTGATCCACTTTTCAAATTCTTTTTCCAATAAGCACGTACGTAATCGTAGAAAGATTGCTTGTTACCTGCCCAAGTAAGGAATGACTCCTGTGCCGCACGAGTACGGAACAATGGACGGATGGTAGGCTGTTGTATACTGTAAGTACCTTCTATTGGTTCAGCATCACTCCACGATTCCAAATAATGATTGTCTGGGCATATGTAATCACATAGTGCCGTGGTCTCGTCTGGAGTTTGTGCCAACGAAATTTTAGTATTCACCTTTTTCAAGGCTTCTTTCAATTCACCTCCACGTGGATGGTTGTAAACCGGGTTTGCGCCATAGAAAATGACTGCATTTACTCCGCCATTTTTTACTTCATCAATGAAAGCATTCATCGCCACATCGTCACCTTGTTGTAGGTTAGAAGCCTTGGCTATATCTATGGTAGTGCCATAGTTACCCAAGCTATTGTTGATGGCGTTTACCAAGGTTTGTACATTGGGATCGTTCAATCCACATACGACCAAAGATTTGCCCTTGTTGGCTCGTAGGTCTTTGGCTGCCTTGGCAATCTTTTTAGTAATATCGCCGGTCAGTCCTTGCATATCGCTGCCACCAGTAACCGCACTATGTAAAGCAGCTACTACCAAACCGAGTTGAGAAGGTTTGGCAGGTACACGATAATCTGCATTTGAACCAGTCAAAGAAAGACGAGATTCAAATTGATAAAGACGTGACATCTTATCAGACTTGTAATTCTTAAGTTTGCGATTTTCAGCAAATTGACGAGCGTGGGCTACTGGATCTACCCAGGTTCCCAAAAAGTCGGCATCAACACTCACAATGATATCAGCTTGGCTAAAATCATAGCGAGGTACCGCCATCTTGCCAAAAGAATCCTTGTTTGCTTTTAATATCCCATAAGCTGAATTGGCATCGTACATTACATGCTTGGCACCAGGATATTTTGCCGTAAAATCTTTGATGGCAGCTTTGGTAGAGGGGCTAATAATGGTATGAGAAACGATTCTAATATTACCATTCAAGCCTGCCATAATCTGCTTATCTACCTCTTCGATCTTGGCTTTCTTACCTTTGATCTGAGGGTCTTGATAACGAGTATCATCATAAAGATTCAATACTGAAGCTTGGATACGTGCAGTGGTTCCACCCAAGCTTACTGGAGGCATGTTGTTGCCTTCAATTTTGATAGGACGACCTTCACGGGTTTTTACTACAATACTTGCGTATTCGTTATCAGCAAAATAAGTAGAAGCATAGTAGTTGGGTATTCCTGGCTCTATGTCTTCTGGTTTATTTAAATAAGGTATAATTTTCTTAACTGGTGCTTCGCAAGCTGCCAAAGTAGCCGCAGCCACACTAAATCCCATCAACTTCATGAAGTCTCTACGACTTGAATTCATCCCTTCTTCTTCCTTCGTAGGATTTTTTTCATTCATGGGAAGATACTCAGGAAATTCTCGCTCTGCGTTTTTTACAAACTCAGTGTCATTGGTGAACTCCTCTATACCTCTCCAATATCTTTTATTGTTTTCCATAATATATGAATCGCTTCCTAGATAAAAGTCAATTTTTAATTGTAATGAGATTTAATTAGTAATGGCATTTACCACATTCTAGCCCACCAATGTCTTCAACTGTAATTGGCTTTTTGCTATCTTTTCTATGAATCTCCAACAATTTATCATAGTAAGCATTTCTGGCTTTACCATCAGCTTCTTCTTGCGCGCCTTTTACTACCGTTTTACGGTGACAATCAATACACCAGCCCATTGTCAATGGAGCTTGTTGTTGTACCACTTCCATCTCTTTGATTTGTCCGTGGCAAGTCTCACATTCAATCCCTCCTACTACAGTGTGTTGAGAGTGGTTGAAGTAAGCAAAATCTTGTAAATTATGAATTCGAACCCACTCAATGGGCTTGTTGTTTTCAATGGCTGCATAAATTTTCTGCATGCTTGGTGAACCTTGCTTGATCGCATTGTGACAGTTCATACAAATGTTGGCCGATGGAATACCTGCGTTTTTCCCTTTACGAACCCCAGTGTGACAGTACTCACAACCAATTTCGTATTGGCCAGCGTGCAATTTATGAGAGAAAGGAATGGGTTGGGTAGGTGCGTATCCTTGCTGAACCCCAACGGCCAAAAGGCTGTCTAAACCAGCTTGTGCCATCACCAACAAGAAAATGGCGGTAACTGGCACCAAGAATCCAGGATGGCGCAATACCTTACCGATATTGAATTTTTCGTGTAGAATGGCCTTATCGTCCTCATCGAGCTTACCATCACCCTCTTGTTGGGTAAGGTATCGTCTCAATACAGCGAGGATCAAGAATAGCACTGCAATGATTAGGATGAGTACAAAAACCAACACCCCAAGTACTACATTAAAGTAGTTAGAGGAATCTCCTCCTCCTCCCTTCTTGCCTTCTACTTCACCAGTAGGTGCCTTGGCAACTACATCTTTGAACGATTGCACATAAGCAAAAATGTTCTTGATTTGAGTGTCGCTTAAGGCAAAACTCTGCATTTGAGTTTTGTTGTACTTGTTATACAAAGCAACTGCATAAGAATCACCGCTTTTAATTACCTTTTGAGAGTTTTTCACCCAAGGAATTAACCAGTCGATGGTGCGTCGTTCCAAGATCCCTTTCAATCCTGGCCCCACAATCACCTCGGCTCCTGCACTGTGACACTGTTGACAGTTGTTGTTAAAAAGCGTTTTACCCGCATTGGCATCTCCTAGCGCACTTCCTGCATCTCCACCAGTTTTAGTTGAATCGTTTTGCGCCCAGGCTGTACCTGAGGTTAGTAGGAGCGCAAAAATCCATACGCTTAAATACTTGAGATAGTTTAGTCGATTTTTTGAAAACATACCTAACTATAGATCTATTGAATTTCGCAATTATTCTCTTTGAACTTCTTCTCAAAAATGAGTGTTGTAATTACCTACAAGTAAAAAGTCATTCTTGAATGTGAAAAGTGTGATTATTTGGAGTCCAAATAGCTTTCCTTTCTCAGACAAGCTTCTTCAACTTGCTACATTGAATGTTACACACTCAAATTTGAGCACAAATCTAATGTACAAAAGGATTGTATCAAAGATTTGGTTTTGAAATTTCCCAGTAAAACTTACACAACTCAAGTTCATATTAAGTTTGTAAGTATTTGCTTATCAGGAACTTAAAAAAAGCTTTTTGTAATAATCAATTAATTTAGAACTATTATAAATAATATTACACATTTGAAATTGATCCGTAGAATACTTTGGGAGCATATCACTTGGAATTTGTGCTGGTGGACTATCTAATACATTCGTATTGGTATGCTCTAATAAAAGTGGAATGATCAATTAGAAAAATGAAATATTTAATAGATAATATAAGTGTGGAATTGATTTGTTTGATAAATTAAAAAGATAGGAATAAAAAGGGGAAAAAAGAGGTCGGAAGCGGATTCGAACCGCTGTACGAGCTTTTGCAGAGCTCTGCCTAGCCACTCGGCCATCCGACCTTTTTAGGGGTGCTTTTGAAAACGGATTGCAATGTTACATAATTGAAATCGACTTTCAAAAGAACTACTATCTTTTTTTGTAAATGAATTGTTAAAACGTTTGAAAACAGCTAAAAAATCTGGTTTATCTAAGTTTGCCAATACCATCCCCCCTATCTCGGGTGCTCGCTTGGCTATCTGTAACGATTATCCTGGTGGTTCAGGATAAATAGATTCAGCGCTTTAAAATTATCCAACAACAACGTTTTGTCTTTGGTAAGCGCTTCATAGTCAAACATCTCAGGGTTGGTATGCATCAGTTTGGCTTTGGCCTCAGTACAGGTCATTCTTATCCATTCCAGCGACTCGTGAATTGCGGTCTGGGTGGCAGCTTCAAAATCATCAGTACAATGTTGATAACCCAGCTCAATTGCAGTCTGGTAATACTCAGGAGCATCACGATAACGCTCGGGATCTGCTCGAATCACATCACCCATTGCGGCCAAATACACTTTGTTGTTAATTTCGTCGGCATATTCTTGTTGTATCCACTCTAGGTCCGCCAGTACCTCCTCAAACTTTTCTAGCTGAACGCCAATTTTGGCTTTCAAAAAATAATAACTACAATCAATCATACCTTCGTATTGATAATAAAACGCGGACTGAAGCAGCGTCCAAGCCTTTAAGTGATTGTACCTGGCAGGCCGATCATCCATCATATACCAGACATAAGCCATTCCATAAAATAAATCAGCTTCTTCCGGAAAGTTATCTAAGCCTATATGCAAAACGTCCAAGGCACCATCATAATCCTCCTTGCTCAGCAAATACATGCTGTATTCGTAATAAAAATGCTCTTGGGGAAATAGATCAGAATCTATAATGTATTGGCATAAACGCTCATATTTTGCATCTTTCCCTAGGTTTTGGTAAATGCCTAATAGATAAAAGTAGTGGTCGGAATCAGCAAACTCATTTTCTTCGATTTCGTTTTCCAACCAAGTCATGGCTTGGTGTGATTTACCATCCAATAGCCAAGTAATTACTTGATTATTCATATTGACGGATTTTATATTTTATGGCACATTGCTTCTCCCTAGTAATGTGTTCAAAATAAGTGTCTGATTTTCGGAAAAAATTTGTTTGCCAAGCGACTTTAAAACCTGTCCTGTAAGGAACTGGCTAATAGCATTGCTATTCGGCTATTTAGCCTTCGGCAGAGCTCACCGCAGCAAAGCTGCAGGTTCGGTTTTTAAGGAAGCATGGCGAGCAAAATTGAAGCGAAAACCGACAATTATTGCGCAACTGTTACTTAGGTTGGAAGAAGCTTTCTCATTTGTAATTGTAATGTGTATCATTGGGTGCCCTCGCCTGATGACAAGCTGGAACGCCTTAAGGATATTTTGAGCTAATTTACTAAATATTTTGATCACATTGTGCAACAAACTAGATTATAGTTGAATGTGTCACTATTGCTTAAAGATAGAATATGTTGATTTGTAAGGGGTTGGGTGTCCTTTTTAAAATTCTCAGGAATGAGAAAAAACAAAGAATTTTTTGGCATTTTCTTATAAGATATAAAGCGAGCAAGTTTGTGAAACCGAAACCAGGGCTCCAAGATGCAACGTTCAAAGAACTTAATTCAGGAATACAATGAAATATTGATTTCATTATTTTGTGGCTGTCGAAGCCGCAGTTTTGGTTTAAACTAAAGGGAATGCTTCTAAAAGCTGATCTACACTTACGCGATAGGATTCTCACAATTTTGAATCAAAAGGGGTATTAATACATCGCTCAATACACCAAAGCAATCGTGTCGTTTGCCGCGTTTTTCAGAAGGTAATCAACATTTCTCTTTAAAAATAAGCCGAGAAATCTCGAAAATACCAACCTCTTTTATACATACATTTTGATACGAAGGCCTTGTGATTACAAATACCTGCCTTGTTATCACATTTGCAAATAAAAGAAATCAAGTATTTACTGTTTACTTGGTTTTTGGTTTTCGCTTTGGGTTTGGGCTTTCGTTTTTTGGGTTCAGGGGAAATAAAAAAAGCGTGATACATTGCTGTACCACGCTTGGTTATTTTGATCAAACGATTACTTATGAAGCATCGTTGTTGTTATCCATTTGTTCTTTCAAAGAAGAAAGTGCTTCGATGTCTCCCAAAGTAGTTTTGCTTTCGGCCACTTCTTTGTTTTTCTTCTTTTTACCGCCTCCACCACTAGGCTTCTTCTTAGGCTCTTTTTCGTCTTCGGCCTCAAAAGTCTTGGTGTGTGACAAAACAATCTTCTTCTCATCCTTAGAGAACTCTAGTACGATGAAATCCAATGCTTCGCCAACTTCTGGTAATGAACCATCTTGTTTTCTAAGGTGCTTCACTCCTACCGAACCTTCGATACCGTAAGGTAGCTCAAGGATGGCGCCTTTTTCGTTGCGAGACAAAATAGTACAAGAGTGGATAGAACCAGCAGTAAAGATGGTAGCGAAAGTATCCCAAGGGTTTTCTTCCAGTTGTTTGTGTCCCAAAGCCAAACGTTTGTTGTCAACATCTAACTCAAGTACTACAACTTCTAGCTCATCATTTACTTTTACAAACTCAGATGGGTGTTTTACTTTCTTAGTCCAAGAAAGATCAGAAACGTGTACCAAACCATCGATACCTTCTTCTAGCTCAATGAACAAGCCAAAGCTGGTAAGGTTACGCACGATACCTTTGTGCTTGGTACCGATTGAGTAACGATCCAATACATCTTGTTTGGTCCAAGGGTCATCAGTCAGTTGCTTGATACCCAATGACATTTTACGCTCTTCGCGGTCAAGGGTCAATACTACTGCTTCTAACTCATCGCTTACTTTGATGAAGTCTTGTGGGTTACGCAAGTGCTGCGACCAAGACATTTCTGAAACGTGGATCAAACCTTCTACTCCAGGAATTACTTCCAAGAAAGCACCATAGTCAGCAACATTTACAATGCGGCCTTTTACTTTGGTACCTACCTGAATGTTGTCTGGCAAAGACTCCCAAGGATGTGGGGTAAGTTGTTTCATACCAAGAGAAATTCGTTTTTTCTCATCGTCGAAATCCAACACTACCACGTTTACTTTTTGGTCTAAGTTAAGCACCTCTTCTGGGTGACTAATGCGTCCCCAAGAAATATCAGTAATGTGCAAAAGACCATCCACACCACCAAGGTCAATAAATACCCCAAAGTTGGTCATGTTCTTGATAACACCTTCAAGTACTTGGCCTTTTTCAAGGTTATTCAAAATTCGAGCTTTTTGCTCTTCAAGATCTTTCTCAATCAATACTTTGTGAGAAACAACCACGTTGTCATTAGAGTAGTTGATCTTCACAACTTTCACTTCCATTTTCTTACCTACATAGATGTCGAAGTCACGGATAGGCTTCACATCAATTTGAGAACCAGGCAAGAACGCTTCAATGCTGTAAATATCTACAATCAAACCACCTTTGGTACGACGCTTCACAATACCTTCTATCACGGTATCTTCGTCCAAAGCAGCTTGAATTTTTTTCCAGGCAGTCAATATTTTCGCTTTCTTTCTAGAAAGAATCAATTGCCCGTTGGCATCTTCTTGGTTTTCGATGAATACTTCTACTTCATCACCAGGTTTTAAATCAGGCATGTCGCGGAACTCTGACAATGGTACTAAACCATCTGATTTAAAGCCAATGTTTAAGATGACTTCTCTTTCAACGATCTTTACTACTGAACCCTTTACCACTTCTTTTTCTTGTACTTGAGTGAGGGTGCCGTTGTACATTTCTTCTAACTTTGCTCGCTCTTCTTCTGAGTAGCCAAGTCCGAAACTTTTGGTTTCTACATTATCCCAATCGAATTCTTCTGGAGAATTACCCATATTAATATATCATGGCTCTTTACTACATCTACCCATAGAGCCATTGTGAGTAGACTTTTAAGGTTAAAATAAAAAACGTTTCCCCTGTAAATACCCCTTTGTATAGGGCATTTAGCAAAGGAAACGCAAAGTTATAAATAAATATCAACAATTACCTTGTTGGTCAATAAATTTTGTATCGTTTACCCAGGTATTGTTTCCATTCTTCATCAATTGCCCCAGAGAAATCTCTCAAGAACATAATGAATGAAGGTTTGAAAGGAGGTCTTTTCAGAGGCATTTCTGCTTCTTCGGGAGTTCTATCTCCTTTCTTGGAATTACAACTTTTGCAGGCAGTTACCAGGTTGTCCCAGGTAGATCGCCCACTTCTTGATTTTGGCAATACGTGGTCTAGTGTTAAATCATGCACAGAACCACAGTATTGACAGGCATTACCGTCGCGCTTGAATATGTTCTGACGACTCAACATCACTCCTCGGTAAGGAAGATTGACGTAGCGAAACAGACGGATAATGGATGGCATTGGGTAGGTACTAGATACCGTACGTAAAGGCTGATTTTTATTTTCAGAGATCATTTCAGCCTTTTTCAAATAAACCAAGATAAATGCCTTCTGCACTGTACATATAGTTAATGCAGTGTAGTCTTGATTTAGAATAAGAACCTTTCTTCCATTGAGACTCATCTTCCCTTGAATTTAATTGTTGGTAATAATTTGTGAACAAAGCACTAAGCTTTGGGCAACAGGCCAAAAATAATTACCCCACCTAGAACTGATGTTTTGTTATTTTCTCAAAAACAAACATTCAATC
>CALDJV010000529.1 GCA_937899305.1 uncultured Cytophagaceae bacterium | reverse complement strand
CAGCATATGAATGCTTGAAAACTCATATTAGTTGTTAAGTTGACAGCATTGCCCGTGGCGCTTGCACCAACTGTCAAGTTAAGGCTTTGGTAGTTCAAGAAAGGACCTACGAAGAAACCCTTAGGCGCATCTTTGCCTTTTGAAGGGTAATATCTGAATTCAGGGGTTACGCGGAAGCCGCTCAACTTGGTTCCAGAAATATCAATGCTCGTAAATCCACCTCCTAATTGAATACTAGTGTTTTTGGCAATTGCTCTTTCGTAGAAAAAGTTATAACTACCAACAATAGGACTCAAAATATTCGTCTTGATCACGTTTTTCGGCCCGTCTTGGGCGAAAGAAGATTGAGGAGCAGCAAAACAAGCTGCCACCAATAAAAGAGTAAATAGTTTGGCTAATTTTTTCATCTTTTTTGATTTAAATGAGGTTTTAAAATTTAAGTCGTAAAATTTACTTTATAACCAATTTCAAGTAACAGTTAGGTATACGTTTTCATTACAGTTAGTCTACAAGTTTTATACTTATTATTTGTTACTTTCGACGAAAGTAGTGAATTTTAAGCTTTAAGTAGGTTTATACCCAAAATCATTTAATTACGCTTAAAAAGGCCTCAAAACCAGGGAGTTTGTAGGGTTGTCTACGGCACAAAAGATTATACATTTTAACCGTTTACGTATACCAACATACTCATTTTTAAGCTTTCAGTAAGTTTTAATTATCAAGATTGTTATGGCATCACTAAATGACGTACAAGGGGTTTTAAAAGAGGTAGAAGACTTCGTCATTGAAACCCGCGAACAGTTAGAGGAATTTAAAAGAACCTTTATTAAAGGTAAAATTCAAGCGTTTTTTTCAGAAATGCGAAATGTAGCTCCTGAAGATAAAAAGACGTTTGGAGCGGCCATCAACAATTTAAAAAATGTTGCTCAGGATAAGCTCAAAAAGCACCAAGCTACAATTGGCCGTCCCAAAAAGAAAAGCGCCCAAGGTGCGGTAGATACTACACTACCTGTAATACCCCACACCCTGGGTACAGTGCATCCGCTTACCCTTACCCGTAACCGTATTGTAGAAATTTTTGAGCGGATTGGCTTCAATGTATCTGAAGGACCAGAGGTAGAAGACGACTGGCACAACTTTACCGCGTTAAACTTCCCTCATAACCACCCGGCTCGCGAAATGCAGGATACTTTCTTTATAGAAAAGCAAGGCCAAGGTGAAGACAAAAACGACGACATTGCGCTACGTACGCACACTTCTTCGGTACAAATTCGGGTGATGGAAAATCAGGAGCCTCCCATTCGTACGCTCTCGCCAGGACGCGTGTTTAGAAATGAGGCCATTTCGGCCCGAGCCCACTGTATATTCCATCAGGTGGAAGGTTTGTATATAGACGAAAACGTTAGCTTTACCGACCTCAAACAAACTTTGTATCACTTTGCCAAGGAGATGTTTGGTAAAAATACCAAGATCAGACTCCGCCCTTCTTACTTTCCGTTTACGGAGCCCAGTGCAGAGGTAGATGTCACTTGTTTTATTTGTGGTGGCAAGGGTTGCAACATTTGTAAATACAGCGGTTGGGTAGAGATTATGGGTTGTGGTATGGTAGACCCCAATGTGTTGGCCAATTGTAATATTGATCCAGAGAAGTACACTGGTTTTGCTTTTGGTATGGGCATCGAGCGCATTGCCATGCTGAAGTATCAAGTCAATGATTTACGCTTGTTTACCGAAAACGATGTGCGGTTTTTACGACAGTTTGGCAAGATGTAAGCAAGTTGGTAATTCATAGTATTTTTTGATTGACCTTTTATTGGGGTGTCCTAATAACCTTGGGATACCCCAATAAATATACCTCATAGTGTGAGGTCATCGTTCATTATCTGTTAAATGCATCTTGTTTTTTTCTACCAGTTACAAAACCATCATTGTACTCCTGCTCAACCACAGCTTGGGTTACATCAGCAAAAACACCTCATAAAAAAATACGCCTACGACTCTTCCATATCAAAAACCAGGACGCGTTTATTTTTACACCACTAATCATTACAAATGCAAAAACCAAATACAAAAATTCCCCGAATATTATTCTGGCCCGCTATTCTATTGGGAAGTATGGTATGGGCACTCTCTATAATGATCACTCAATTGCCTCGTAACGTTAATTCGTTTCAGGTAGATGACCGAAGAATAGGTACTACCCCTTTATTTGGCCTACAAGATGGATTGATGACTGGGAATGGAGCGGGGATGGTTTTTACGAATTTCAAACAAAAAACAATCCGTAAACTTTTCCATGAGTCTCCTGATGTGTATCCTCAAACACACCTTTATTGGCATCAAAAGCAATTACTCTATTCGTTGGTCCATGGTCCCCAAGGCTTTTCTATACTTATCAATAAGCTTCCTGAATTCAAGACAATTCAAAGAAAAAAAATTTCGCGTCGGTATTCCTATGACATTCAAGGATGGTATATAGATACTACTCGGCAACAAATTGTGACGATGCAAGCTCCTTTTCGTGATTCTTCTAACTACATTTTACTCAATTATAAAGACTCACTATGGAATACTCAACGTGAAGATACCCTTGTGATCGTCCCCTCTGGAGGCAATCAGAATACAATATTAAGGTCACAATCCATTTATCAAATAGCAAAGGTTGGCACACAATACTATTATGCAGCCGATAAATTCAGTACCAATCAACAGGGTATTTTTAGGTTAAAAAAAATCGATGATAAACATTATCGTGATACCTTACTGATGGAGGCCAATCCTACCGAATTTTGGCTCTTTCGCACTGAAAATAAAGATACCCTGCTTACTTCTGAGGGCATCAATATTATGCCTAAGCCCCCATTTTTGCCTGATAGCAATATCCTCGCAAGAACGCATTTTATCTCTTATAAAGATAATCAGGTGAGGTATTTCCCAAGATACAGGAACCGAGAAGGCACTCGAGAAGGCACTGTCTTTTACCTGAGCTTGCCCAATCAACGTTATTTGAAATGGCACAGAGCCAAGGAGTCCAATTATTCAACATTGAGTATTTTGGATAAAACCGGAAAAGTATTGATAAAAAATACGGTGACCATTCCTTATACAAAGTACTCGGTGCTCAATTGTATGCTGGTAGGAAATGAAATTATTTATTTTGAAGGAGGTCTTAGATTAGCGCATGCACGTTTTGACTTAGGTACCCTGCAAAGGGTGGGTCTGCCCAAGTTTTGGCCCGATTTACGTGAAAAGGTGGATTATTCTATGCACATACCTGCCACAAAAAACACTTTCTTTATGCTGGTTTTACTGGCGTTGCTAGGTTTACCCTTCATTTGTCTTTTTGGCTTCCGTTCTATTCGCTCTATTTCCCGTCAAAGGCAATTGTTCTTCACAAGGCTGTATTTAGTCATCAGTATTTTGGCTGTTGTTCTTGAAAGCAGCCTGGTGCTCGATTGTATTTAGGGTATTGTATTTCAACTTGGTTTCAACAAGTTTTAAGGCCTTTGTTTACCCCAGGGTAGGCAAAGGCTTTTTTATGGTGCAGCGAAAATTGCAACTCACCCATCAAACGCTGTACCTTTGCTCCAAAATAAACAACACAATGACTGGAGAAGAACTCAAGAATTTACGTAAAAAGTATGGCTATACGCAGAAGTCACTGGCCGAAGAGTTAGAGATGGAACGAGTCCGTATTACGCAATGGGAAACTGGAGCAAAGGTGATGGGGCACATTACTAGTAAAATGTTCAAATTCTTTTTTGAACTGAAGCAAATACGAGAATCTGCAAAAATTTAACAACACAATGACTAGAGAAGAACTCAAGAATTTACGTAAAAAGTATGGCTATACCCAAAAGTCACTGGCCGAAGAGTTGGATTTACGAAGGGTCAGCATTACTGAATGGGAAACTGGGACTCGTGAAATGGGTAATATTACCAGCAAAATGTTCGAGTTCTTCTTTGAACTCAAGCAAATACGAGAATTTGAGAAAAAATAGTTTCACTTCTTGTAAAAATTGTACCTTTTATGTACATTTGTAATAATTAAAAAAGCCCTAAGTGTGCACAAGTTTGGAGACTTCACACTCAGGGCTATGTATTATATTAAATAAATATAACAATGCAAGATACGCTAAAACCGCTGGTAAACCCAATTACCCGCCCAGAAATTCTATGCCTTACCGCTGAGGAAACGACTACCCTACGTCACGCTCTCCAGGCTACTCAAGATTTGTTGTTGATTCCTGCTACGCGCTGGATGCAGGTGTTTTGGAAAATATCGCTGGCCATGACCCAACACTTTGCCGAATGCTCCGACCCGGCCATTTTGCAGCATTATATGGCTTGTATGGAGTTATTGAGCGATTTTATCGCCAAACTCACTCCCATTTCTCCCCGTCGCTTAGATACCCTGTTGGCAAAACTAAGCTAAGATAATTCTCTTATTTGATAATAAAATACAGTATTTGCTAAAAAATAGGGACAAAATGCGATTGAAATGTTAAAAGTGAAGAGCAATGTTAAAAGTTTGAGAATAATTATTACATTTGCATATATAATAAAAACAACAACAATATGAACTTACTCAACTTCTCTCAGTTTGCATGGGCCTATACCTTCTGCCAAAATATACAAACCAAGCTCCAAAACGAGCAAAACCCACAGATTCAGATCCAATTGGCCATTCACCAAATTGGTAGTCAAATCCTCAGCAGTGTCATTATTCAAAACAACACTACTCTCAATAATGATAAAAACACCACTCCCCATCAAATCATTTTTGATGTGATTCCCCAAGAAATTTCCTGGGTAGAAATGTGCCAACGGTGGCAGCAAATTGCTCGCAAATCTGGCGTAAAAGAATACTATGTGTATGCGCCCCACCGCAATGAGTTTTTTGTGTGGGTATTGCAACAAAACCAATTGGTGCCCATGGCGGTTCAGCAACATTACCAAAGCCAATCTTTGCCCATTCGCTTTGAGTACTTCAAAGATACTCTGGAGGTATTTACCACTCAAAATCAGCCTTTTTTGAATTTTAAAGAACAGGTACAAGCGCTTACCGAAGCCGAAGAAGAAATAGAAGCCTATCAGGTGGCCTTGCAAGAAAAACAACAATTGCTCGATCAGGCTTACCAGCGGTTAGATTTGCTCGAAAAACATTACCAAAGTAGTTATAGAAAGACTTTTTGAAGCTTAAATTGTTTTATGGTTCCGCCTTCGGCTCATTGTTGCATTGTTAAATGGTTGCCTCATTTGTATCGCTTCGCGCTACTGTGGACTATGGACTGTCGACCAATGCTGTTTCCTTAAGGATTTAGGCATGTAGTGGTAATTCACGAAAGCCCCCTTCCGTCCCGCAGGCTCACCCAACATTCCTCGAATGTTGGTGTCCCAAACGGGGGAAATGTTACTCGCCATATGGACTCGAGTAGTGTTAAGGAAACAGCATTAGACTGTCGACCGTGGACTAAAGAAAACCATCGACTATGGACTCACAAGCAAAAAACTACGAACTAAAAACTGTGGACCGTCGACCGTGGACTATGGACTAAAGAAAACTACTTACTAATATGAGGTACAATCCCCTGCTCGAAGGGTGTCCAAATACCCGAGCGAATATCCATTGACTTGAGCCCTTGATTGGTCCAATTGTTACAAGTAAAGAAGAGATGATAAGTACGATGAGCGGCAAAAAAGAAGTCGTTGCGACCATAGCCAGGGGCTACATAACGAAACTGTTGGTCTGATTTGGTAACGAATGAATCTAGTATAAACTTGGTCAATGCCTGGTATTGCGCAGTAGACACACTAAGTGGGTATACCCGATCAGCCTTGGGGTTGATGTTGCGATAAAAATACACGTGCATGAGGCTTTTGGTAGGCCATAATACAGTTTTGAGCGTAGTACCTAATCCAGGGAACCCCTGCTTGGTAGAATTTAAAAAAAACGCCTGATCGCCCCAGCCAAAACTTACAAATCGGTGCTGGTGATAAGGCAAAAAACGTGATGATTGGAAATGTGGTCGCCAATCTTTGCTCGCATGGTGCAAGGGTACCACAAAATCGGTGTGTAGACCATTACTTACTACATAAATATTTACCGAATCTTTGGCCGTGGTTTGGGTACTTAGTTTACCCGTGGTAACCCAGGTACCCAATACTGCCGCCAACAAATACAAAGCCACTGCAACTACCAACAATAAGGTGGCTTTCAAGATAACGCGGATCACTTTTTTAAAAAACATAGTCATTTTATTTTATGTTATTCAGCATCACTCTATTGCTGCCAACGCCTCCTTGGTTTTTTTGGGCAGTTTGGCTACCACTAGGTCATAAGAATGTTTGATCCAAGAGCGCATTACCTCATCGCTCATGTCACTATGGTTTGTAATGGTATTCCAATGCTTTTTGTTCATATGGTATCCCGGCTTTACCGCCTCGTACTCCTCCCTGAGCTCAAGCGCAGTATCAGGATCACATTTCACATTGATGCTCTCGAAATGCTCGATACCGGTAAGGGCAAACATTTTTCCCATCACTTTAAATACTAGAGTATCTTCGTCGAAGGGAAGTTCTTCGGTAACCCCTTTCATTTGGATGCAATATTCTCTGAATTCTTCAATGTTCATCGTTTGGGTGATTTGGTGTTGTACATTTTGCTAATCTACAATTTCATTTGCTCTTTTTATAAGCAAATCAAGTTTTTATCCCAGCTCCATTTCTCAATTACTCTACAAAACATTGGGCAAAATTTAAACTTTGAGATATTTTTGATGAATGCTCGGTAGAACTATCACAATAGTCTACCTCCCTTTATCAGGTCGATTCAGTACTCACATAACTAATAACCAACAAGTTACCATTATTTTTGACCTGTGTCCACAAGGGCTTGCATCTCTACACAAATCATCTACAGGCATTACAGACTGTATCAAAGTTGGTTTAATTTTTTATAAAAAGCATTGAGTGATGCATGCGTAACGATTTTTGGAAAGCTTATTACGAACGTATTGCTCTATAAAAATAATATTTACCAATGTATAAAAAACTACTCATTGTAATCATGATCTGCTGGCCTTTAGGCATATGGGCCCAGGTACAAATAGGGACTCCTACCATCAAGCAAAAAACCGCTGGATTGAAAAAGTATCCAGGCTATTTCAATTTTTATTGGGATGAAAGCACTGGCAAAATATGGTTGGAAATTGACAAACTCGACCAAGAAGTTTTGTATGTAAATTCATTGGCAGCTGGGGTAGGCTCAAACGATATCGGTTTGGATCGAGGGCAACTGGGAGACACCAGGATTGTCAAATTCCAAAAGGTAGGCAACAAGGTACTCATGATTCAGCCCAACTATCGTTATCGGGCCAATTCAAACAACAACGCTGAAAAACAAGCAGTAGAATTGGCATTTGCCCAATCAGCCATCTGGGGATTTCGGGTAAGCGCCGAAGAAGGCAGCGGAAACAACAAAAAAGTATTGGTGGATGCCACCGCTTTTTACCTACGCGATGCCCACGGAGTAGCAGGTACTCTACGTAGTAAAAAACAAGGAAGTTATCGTTTAGATCATTCCCGCTCAGCATTTTACCTGCCACGTACTAAAAATTTCCCAAAAAATACCGAGGTAGAAGTCACCCTTACTTTTACTGGAAGTGCCCGAGGAGGGTATATTCGCAGTGTGGCTCCTTCTCCCAATATAGTAACAGTGCGCCAACATCACTCTTTGGTGGCTCTCCCCGATAACAACTACCAACCCCGCGAATTTGACCCTCGGTCCGGCTATTGGCGCCGTACTTATGTAGACTATGCCAGTGGGCTCAACGAACGCATTGTAAAAAGTGTGATTCCCCGCCATCGTTTGAAGAAAAAAAATCCTAATGCCCGAGTAAGCGAAGCCGTTGAACCCATTGTGTACTACATTGATCCGGGTGTGCCCGAACCCATCAAGTCGGCCATGTTGGAAGGGGGTAGTTGGTGGAATCAAGCTTTCGAGGCGGCTGGATACAAAAATGCTTTTCAGGTCAAGGTATTGCCCCAAGGGGCCGACCCTATGGATTTGCGTTACAATGTGGTCAATTGGGTACACCGCTCTACCCGTGGTTGGTCATATGGCGCTTCGGTTACTGATCCACGTACTGGAGAAATTATCAAAGGTCATGTGACACTGGGCTCGCTTCGTTTGCGTCAAGATTATTTGATTGCCGAAGGCCTGTTGGCTCCTTACCAAAAAGGCGAAAAAATACCCGCCACCATGCAAAAAATTGCCTTGGCCCGCTTGCGTCAATTGGTTGCACACGAAATTGGCCACACCTTGGGCTTGTCCCACAATTTTGCCTCAAGTGTCAACAATCGCGCCTCCGTGATGGACTACCCTCATCCTTTGATTAAATTGAAAAGCAATGGTAGCATAGATTGGTCGGAGGCATATGCCACAGGAATTGGGGAATGGGATAAAGTAGCTATTCAATATGGCTATTCTGATTTTCCGGTAGGTACCAACGAACAAGCGGCCTTGGATAAGATTCTCTCTGATGCCATCAAAAAAGGGCTTCATTACATTTCGGATGCGGATGCTCGCCCCCGAGGAGGAGCCCATCCTCTTGCTCACTTATGGGACAATGGTCCCAATGCAGCCGATGAGCTCAACCGAGTAATGAAGCTTCGAGCCAAAGCATTGGCCAATTTCTCGGCCAACAACATTCGAGTAGGCGAGCCCATGTCTAATCTCGAGGATGTGTTGGTACCCATTTATTTGTTGCACCGTTATCAGATAGAAGCCACTTCTAAGGTCGTAGGTGGTTTGTACTATACTTACGCACTTCGGGGAGATGGCCAACAGGTTACCAAAATTGTTCCGGCCCAAGCCCAACAACAAGCCCTCGAGGCGCTGCTAAAAACCATTCGTCCCGAAGCCTTGGTTTTGTCAGAGAAACTACTCAAAATCATTCCTCCTCGTGCTTATGGTTATAATCGAGGCCGAGAAAACTTCAAATCTCGTACTGGAGTTACCTTTGACCCCTTGGCAGCGGCCGAAACCGCAGCTAATATGACGGTCTCTATGCTTTTACACCACGAAAGAGCCGCTCGTTTGATCCAGTATCACGCACGCAATAAACAAAACCCAGGGTTTGCCCAAGTGGTAAGGCAACTTCTGGATGCTACCTGGGCAGCTGACTTTAAAGAAGGACAAATGGCGGCGGTACAAAGGGTAGTAAACAATGTGGTGTTGTATCAACTCATGAAACTCGCCAGTCACCAGGAAGCCGCACCCCAAGTAAGAGCAGTTGCCAGTTATATGCTTCAGGAATTAAAAAAATGGTTGATAGATAAACAAAAAACTACTGACAATACGGCTGCCAACGCGCATTATTTCTTTGCCATTAGTGAAATCGACAAGTTCCAAAAAGGCAACCACAAAATAAAGTTGACCACCCCTACCTCAGCTCCGGCAGGGTCACCCATCGGGAGCGGTTTTAACCTCCGGGGAGCTTGTGGATTCAATAAATTCTAGTCAGTTACTCACTTTTACCCCAAATCATTACTCGAAAAGCATAGATATTCGTATCTATGCTTTTTTATTTGGTGACCTCTCCAAAAATAAGCGTCACCCAACGCTAGCCCCTGGTTTATTATGAAATCTATCCTATACGTTACCGACTTATACTACAAAGCCAAAGGACGAAATTATTACGAAGAAGATCTATACATTACTTCTTGCTTCAGAGAACATTTCAATGTGTTGATTGGGCACCCCCAACAGGTAATGGAGTTTTTGGATATAGCCGATATGATCATCATAAGAAATTCAGGCTCAATAATTTACTACAAAGAATATTATGAGAAATTTGTAGAAGAAGCACGCGAGCGCAATGTCACGGTTTTTAATTCGCTAGATGGTAAAGCCGATATGCAGGGCAAACAATATTTACTGGAGCTCACCAAAGCAGGGTTTCCGGTGATTCCTACAATTGAACATACCGAAGATTTAGACTTGAGTGTGTTGGGGGAAGCCTCACGCTATATTGTCAAACCCAAGTTTGGGGCGGACTCCATTGGTATGAAAATACTTTCTAAAGACGCTTTGAACAATCCTGACCTGCAAGGCATGTTGGTGCAGCCTTTTGTCAATTTCAACTACGAACTGTCTTTTTATTTTTTGAACAACAAATTTGAGTATGCGTTGTATGCTCCTAATAAAAGCAAAAGGTGGGAATTGGAAGAATTTATTCCAAATGAGACCGACTTAGACTTTGCCCGAAAATTTATAAGATGGAATGACATGGAATGTGGCATTCAAAGGGTAGATGCTTGTCGGTTGCCCAATGGCGACTTGTTGTTGGTAGAACTAGAAGATTTGAACCCATTTTTGTCGCTCGATAAACTCAGTGATACCAACAAAGCACAGTTCGTTGAACAATTTGTGACTGCCATTGCCCAACACGATCAGATTTTATCTACTGAGACCCCCGAATCAGATTAATAACATTTGTTTTCTGAATTTTCGCAGTGTTCAGTTATCTTAAGCTTTATTTACATTATCAAGTTAAATATTACATTTATTTGGACTCATTATAAATAATTTCTACTTTTGTACTCGTTAAACAAAAGTTGAGCATAGATGATCAATGTACCGAATCATTTTATAGAATTGTACAAAACCCAGCATGGTGCTGTCTATCAATCAGATAAAGACCGTTGTTTTTGGGTTGAATTCAAAGGCGAACTCACTTCTTACAAGGTTCCCTGTTTGTACAAGTTCAAAAAATCGGTAGATCAAATAGATCTCAACCTCATGGCCTCTAACCCTGACGCAGTTTACGATTATGAGATCATTGCACCTTGTCATTGTGACCGTTGCTATGTGCTTACCCTTACCGAAATCGCTGAACTTAAGGATTTACTTGCCGGAACAAAAGTAATGCTTGAGCTCAACAGCATTTTAAATGAGCGATTGTATTCTTCGTTTGTCTAATCTGATTTCTCATCTTAGATTATTTACTGTAGCCCAAACTATCCTCATTTTTTTATTTACCATTGCTTATCCAAGGTAGATAGGGCTCACCTATAAACTATTGACTGTGAACATTTCCATTGCACAATTGATTTTTAAAATATACACGCCAAAAATGCGACTTTCTGCGAGCGCTTCCGTTCTATAAGTGTATTATAGACTATATTCAAACAATCTATCAAGCTCTTTTATCTTATCATATGATTGACTATCAGCACTTTACCCTTGGCAATGGGTTACAAGTATATTTGCACGAAGATAAAACTACTCCTATAGCCGCAGTAAATATTTTGTATAATGTGGGTTCAAAAGATGAAGATGAAACTAAAACGGGTTTTGCTCATTTATTCGAGCATCTCATGTTTGGTGGCTCTCAAAACATTCCCTCCTATGATGAACCCCTCCAAAGAGTAGGTGGAGAAAACAATGCATATACGACCCCTGATATTACCAATTATTACATTACGTTGCCAGTAGCCAATATCGAGACTGCATTTTGGCTCGAGTCGGATCGAATGATGAGTTTGTCTTTTGATCCAGAAGTGCTAGAAACGCAACGCAAGGTAGTCATCGAAGAATTTAAACAAAGATATTTGAACCAACCCTATGGGGATGTTTGGCTTAAGTTGCGTCCTATAGCTTATAAGCGGCATCCTTATCGCTGGGCCACTATTGGCAAAGATATTTCGCATATAGAGCGGGCCACGATGCAAGACGTCAAAGACTTTTTTCGGAAGTTTTACATTCCCAACAATGCGATTTTGACAGTAGCGGGCAATATAGATATTCAGCGTTTGCAATATTTGGCCGAAAAATGGTTTGGAGATATTCCAGCGGGTGAAGATTACGTCAGAAACCTGCCCAAGGAACCAGATCAACAAGAAGCACGTTACCTGGACACCCAAGGAGATGTGCCCAACAATGCCATATATAAGGTGTTTCACATGCCAGGACGTACCCATGCCAACTATTTCACGGCTGATTTGTTGAGTGACGTACTAGGCCGGGGCAAGTCTTCTCGCTTGTATAATCAGTTGGTAAAAGAGCAAAAAATATTTAATTCAGTCAACGCCTACATTACTGGTTCGGTAGAGCCTGGTATGTTGGTAATACATGGTAACTTAAACGAAGGAGTGGCTCTGGAGCAGGGTGACGAAGCGATTTGGACCATTATTGAGAATTTAAAAAATGAACGAATCGACGAAAAAGAACTGAATAAGGTAAAAAACCAGGCGGAATCTACCTTGGTGTTTTCAGAAGTAGAAATTCTTACCCGGGTGATGAACCTCGCCTATGCCGCCATGTTGGGCGATGCAGCCTTGGTAAACACTGAATCGAAAAAAATTCAAGGAGTACAGGCCACCCAAATTCAGGCTTTGGCTGACCAAATATTGGTGGCCGAAAATAGTAGCACACTTTATTATCGCAGTGCTTAGTAACAGTTGCGCAATAATTGTCAGTTTTCACTTCAATTTTGCTCACCATGCTTCCTTAAAAAATAACCGAATAGCTATGCTATTAGCCGATTTTTTAAGTCGCCTGGCAAACAAACTTTTTCCGAAAACCGGACACTTATTTTGAACATGTTACTTAATCAGCTTTTGGATTCACAGAAAATTTGACTTATGCGATTAAAATTTTGATATTGAGCGCATTCATTTACTAAACAAAAAAACTGTGAAAATACGAGTAGGTCAAGGATACGATGTACATCAGCTAGAAGAGGGAGCCGACTTTTGGCTGGGAGGCATCAAGATCCCTCACACCCACGGAACAGTGGGGCATTCTGATGCCGATGTTTTGATTCATACTATTTGCGATGCACTACTGGGTGCCGCTAACATGAGAGACATTGGGTATCATTTTTCGGATAAAGATCCCAAATACAAAGGAATAGATAGTAAAATTTTGCTCAAAGAGGTCGTGCAGTTACTCACCAACGCCCAATATGAAATAGGTAATATAGATGCGGTCGTTTGTTTGCAGGAACCCAAAATAGGTAAGCTTATTCCTGAAATGCAGCAATGTTTGGCTGAAGTGATGGAAATAGCAACTGAAGACATCTCAATAAAAGCCACAACCACGGAACGTTTGGGCTTTGTTGGACGTAAAGAGGGAGTAGCAGCTATGGCTACAGTGTTAATTTTTAAAAAATAGTTAGAAACTTTTATCCATTTAGTTACCTCTTTGCAAGTACATAGATATAGATATACACTTTTTTATGGAAAAGTGGAATAAATCATATTGTTTTTTTAATTATTTTTGCTCTGATATATTTAAAATCTCGAGAAATTATGAAAAAAAATTATTTTTCTCTATTGCTAATAACGCTTGTTGGTGTATTCTTATTTACTGCCTGCGGTGGTGGTGGTGGTAGTACCGACCCAAGTGCTACTGATTTGTTGACTGCCAAAACCTGGACCATTTCTAGCGTAATAGATGAAACCAACAGTAATACGGATGTAACATCAAGCTTTTCAGGTAAAACTGCCAACTTTAACTCTGACAATACTTACACCCATAATTTGGGCAGCACTACCGAAACAGGTACGTATACCTTTGGTGGCGAGACATTAAGTTTAGTCCCTTCTAGTGGTACTCCCTTTGCTGCTACTTTCTCTAATGTTTCAGTTTCTGAATCTCAATTGACCTTTAAGGTAACGGTCACGAATTCTAAAACTGGCGATGTAACTTACGCTGTAACAATGGCAGGAAGTTAATCAATTGAATAACAACAGCATAAAAAAACGTCCCTTGTGATGCACAAGAGACGTTTTTTTATGTCTAAAATTCGTTTTTAATTATCTTCAATGGTCTTGATTTCCTCCTCTAGCTTCGTAATTACTTTATTGAGTGAGTCAATTTTTTTGGGCGGGTTTAGGTCGCGTATATCTACTGACTTGAGCAAACATTCATACCTTGAAGCCTCTATGTTACGTGTAATTCTAAAAGTGACTGATTGGTTGGCTTCTTTATTCAAATCTCCATATTTGTACTGATGGTCGTCTACTTCCACCCCATTTTCATTGTAAAGTTTTAGAGATATTAAAATATTTTTAAACTTCACATCTTCACGGGTATTTCTCAGTTCTACCTCTACCGTAATCCCTTCAGCCAGTTCGTCTTCTGGCGCTATCAAGGTTCCGTCTACCAACAAGGCCTTTTTCAAAGAGTCTAACCGTTGTCTTTTTACCAGTTTAATTGTATCGTTTAATCGTTTTTTACGAGCAATCAAGCTATCCAACTGAGCTTGACGAGCTTCTCGTTTTTTGTCTGCTTCGTTTTGCTCGTCGGTTTTATTGTTATTTTCGTTATTGGTAATGGTTTTGTCCTCATTTTTCTTGGTAGTGTCTTTCACCGTGTTTTGGGACTGTAATTCACTACTTTTTTTACCTCCCCACAATTCATTGTACACTACAAACCCTGTCAATACCACCAAAATTGTAATCAAAATGTAGAGAGGAGCACGTGACATTCCTTTTCTAGGCCTTTTGTCAGCGGTTCTCTTGGTATTATTGCTTGGTCGAGCGTCTTCGTTGGGGCGGCTTTTGGGCGTATTTGTAGTTTGTTGGGGAGTAGTTGTTCGTTGCTCAGTGTTGGTAGCCTTCATTTGAGTGGGGCGTAATCCACTCTTCCCTCCCATTACTTCGTTTACCGTCTTGGTAGGAGCTTGGTCTTGTCTCAACAAGGCCTCTTTGAACTCAGCACAACTTTGAAAGCGCTCAGCTGGATTTTTAGCGGTGGCCTTGTCAATGATCCATTGTAAGCGATCAGAGAGCTGATTGTTGAATGTTTTGAGTGAAGGCAGTGGTTCGTTGATGATTTTATTGAATACCTCGAATTCAGTGCTTTGGTTTCCGTCATAAGGAGGCTTGCCCGTTAACATTTCAAACAAAGTCACCCCCAATGAGTAAATATCGGTTCGATGATCTATAGCATGTCCCTGAACTTGTTCGGGGCTCATATACAGTACAGTACCTAACTGAGCACCAGGTTGGGTCAAGGTATTTTTTCCTTCTTTTAAGATTTTTGCAATTCCAAAATCCAAAATCTTTGCATCAGCTTCCTGAGTAATCATGACATTGGAGGGCTTGATATCACGATGGATGACTCCTTTTTGGTGGGCATACTCCATTCCGTCTAAAATACGGCTAAAGTAGTATTGAACTTGCTCTTCGGGAATCGCACGCTTTTGAATAAAACCATCCAGGGCTTCTCCTTTGGCAAACTCCATAATCAGAAATAGGCCTTTTTCGTTTTCTAAATAATCGTATAAAGTGATGATATTGATGTGCTGTAGATTAGACAAAGTAGTGGCTTCCTGGCGGAACCGTTGCTTTACCTGTTCGTTGTTTACCAAGGTTGGGTTGAGCGCCTTGATGGCCACTGTTCTTTCCAATTGAGTATGCGTCGCCCGGTATACGGTTCCTACTCCACCTTCACCAATGAGTGAATCAATACGATAATTTAGAATCTTTTCCCCTATCATTATTAGTTAAGTTTTAAAGTCTGAACAAAGCTCGGATTTCAAAAATATACCCCACTAATGGCATTGCAAAATGACCAAAGTGAGGCGTCAAAATACATTATTAATACCTTGGGGCATTCAAAGGTATTACCAACTCTTTGCCTTCATAAATGGGCTTGTCTTCTTCTAACAGATTCCCCTCTTCGTCGTACTTTCGCTTGACTTGCGCCAAGGAAATACCATTGGCGTACAAAATCACGTTTGGATTGATACGATACTTACGAGAGACATGATAAATATTCTCGTTTTCCTTGAGCTTGTATATGTCTCGTACCAATACTTTGAGCCCAGTTCGCGGACGAATTTTATCCGTACGTTTCATATCATTCATCTTCTCTAGGGTTTCCAGAGGCACATAATACCGCTTGGCCAACCACTCAAGGGTTTCACCATATCCAGCTTTATGAATGTATATTTTAGTACTATCCGTGCTCTTTCCAATGTTCATCCGGCGTACACTATCTGCAACCCGTTGCTCTTCGTTGGCCACCTTGATAGAATCTTGCATGTTGCGAATCGAAGTAGTGTCTTTGATATCAAAAACTACTGCTGAATTGACATAACTACGGGTATTGTCTTTGGCATAATTATAAATCAAAATAACCCCCAACAAGCCAATGAGGATAAACAGTGGTAAATTGAGTATTTTTGCTTCCCTAGTGTCATAAACTTCTTCCTCAGACTCTAAATCCTCCGGGTAGATGGTATTGTCCAAAGAATCATTGGCTGGTAGTGTTGTTATGTTTTTGGGTGCGGTTGGTTTGGTACCAGTAGTCTTTGCTTCCAGATACTGCTTAAGCGCTTCACTAAAAGCTTCTATATTGGCATATCGATCGTTGCTATTTTTAGACAATGCTTTTTGCAATACCTTGGCCAACCCACTGTTAATCCCGTCCATTTTTAGATTTTGCTGGACAATGTTCTGCTGAATTTCTCCCAGTTTTTGACCTTGGTAGGGGTGTTGCCCTTTCAGCATATAATACAACATTACCGCCAAGGCGTATACATCACTGCGTAGGTCGGTAGGGTGTCCCTGGGCTTGTTCAGGGCTCAGGTATGCCGCCATGGCCACATTTTGTAACTTGAGATTTTCTACCAAAAAAACATTGCTGAGAGCAGAAGTCAATAATTTGACTTGTTGATCTTGAGAAACAAAGATATGATTGGGGTTGATAGCACCGTTGATTAGCTGGTGCTGATGCGCATACTGGTAGGCTTCTAGGATTTTCATAAATAAATCCAGGGCGTCTGATTCGGCCAGGGCACCACCCTGTTGAATCTTTTGAGCAAGCGAGAAATCTTCCAGGTATTCATAAATCAAATACAGTTCGTTTCCTTGCTCGAGGCAATCGTACAGTGTCGCAATATAGGGATGTTGTACCGCAGCTAGTTTTTTTACCTCTTCCATAAAGGAGTCCTTGGCAGCTGGGTTATAATCCAGCAAAGGACTCAAGGTTTTGATCAATACTTTTTTGGGATACTGCGTGTGGGTTCCCAAATAAGATCTAAAAACCTGATTTTCCTGTACCAGTTCTTCTATGCGGTAGTTTAAAATATTCTCGCCCATCACAATTTTGTTTAGAAAGAAGTCGTCTCGCCCTTCAACTCTGAATCAAGTGCCTCAGCTTTATAGTAACCTCCCAAAAGTCGAGGCAATCTCAGAGCAAAAATACAATATATTTTAGTTATCCTTGAGATTTAGTTTTGTAATTTTCAATTCCCCTACTTATTCCAATTTACGCTTTTGCTCTTCAATGGCTTCTTTCGCTTCCTTTTTGAGCTTATTTACCTTATCCATGATCTTTTTTGGACTTTCTTTGGGAATGATGAGTTCGGTAATGTTTTTTTCCTTGATTTCGTCGATCGATTTCAGTCCATTTACTTCTAAAATCCAATCTAGTTTTGACCCTTGCTCTTCGGCCAGTTTTTTCAAGTCCTTCGTTTTTTCGGTGATTTTTACTATGGTATGATCAATTTTATTTCGGATACTATCCATTTTTAGCAAGGCATCGTTGAGCGATTTTTGAGTGGAATTGATAAAATCTTTGGCTTCCCTTATTTTTTTGCGAAATGCATTGTACTTGTCGCCAATGTTGTTGACCGTTTTTTTGCCACTATCAAATACGTTTCTGGTTTGTTGGAGAAAGTTGGTATTGATGTACCCTTCTTTTACTGCGTATTTGTAAAACCACCTTCCACCGTAAAAAAGCAGTACCACAAATGCCAAACGAGCAATCACTTGCATGATGGGAGAGTCTAAATCAAAACTACCTCCTCTTCTGGGTCTTCTCTCCCGGTCTCGGTCTCGTCGGGAGCTTTCTTCTCTTGATCTTTCTGGTCGGGACTTTTCTTGGCGGGGGCGTGCGCGCTCTTGGGGTGGTTTGCGTTTTTGGGGGCTGCTTTTGGGAGTAGGTCTGGGTTTGGGGGTTGGTTCAAACTCCTGAAAATAATCAGATTGAGATTCTTCAGCAAAACCAAGAGGATCATTATCTGAGTTTGCCATATCTGAAAAACCACCTGGAGAATTGGTAGGATTAATCAAAGTACCACCCAAGGCACTTTTTTGTTGTCCAAATCCAGATTTTCTTTTGGTAGGCACATTATAAAACTCAATGAGCTGCACTGTGGTATTGTCGTACCCACCCAGGTTGTTGGCCATTTGTACTAGTTTGATGGCCTTATGTTCTACATCTATGGGAGAGTTGAGGGTACTTTCAATGCTTTTATCGTGTACCAAACCATTCAGCCCATCAGTACACAACAAAAACAGATCGTTTCTATCGGGTACAATTGGGTTAGAAGCCACCTCAATTTCAACCATAGGCTGGGTTCCCAGCGCTCTTAGTAGTTCATTGCGCCGAGGGTGGGTTTCAGCCTCATCATCGGTAATTACTCCTTGATCGACCAAAGCTTGCACAAATGAATGATCTTTGGTGGCTCGGGTAATTTTACCCTGACTCAAATGATATAAACGGCTATCTCCTACGTGTCCGTAAAATACTTGGTCATTGCGTACCACTACTACCACACAAGTAGTCCCCATGCCTTGCATCCCTGGTGCATTTTGGGCGGCTTGAAAAATCTGTTGATTGGCGTACTGAATCGCTTGTCGGATCGCCGCTTGAGGATCGGGATAGTATTGATGTTGAAAAAAGATTTTGATACTATTGACCGCCATTCGAGAGGCCGTAGCTCCTCCAGCAGCACCTCCCATGCCGTCGCATACCACAAACACATACCCGTTGGAGGTTTCGTAGTACCCCATGGCATCTTCGTTTTGTTTGCGTACGTGCCCAATGTCAGTGTGACTACCAAAATGAAAGTTCTTCATGTTGTTTTTAACTTTTGCTCTGCCTCAGTACTTATTTTCTATTGATTAAATATGAAACTTAAGGTTGGCAGCGCCCAGCTTTATCATATCTCCCGACTTTAGAATCGTTTTGCTTACCCGCGATCCATTCACAAAAGTTCCATTGGTACTTCCCAAGTCAGTCAAATAAAAACTTCCTCTCTCGATCGTAATGGTTGCATGCTGTCCAGATACCGTCTGTGTTGGAATCATTACATCGTTTTCCTGCGCACGCCCTATAAATATTTTGGGCTTGTTTAGAGAAAACGACTGATTGAAATTCCCGGCCGACACCATCAAGGTAGGCGCTCCACCTCCACCCGAAATAATGGTTCGTTTCATATCATATTTCGGATCGGGAGTAGGGCGATTATCATCCTGTAATTGTTGTGATCTTATTTGCTCTTGCAACCGAATATTTTGTTCTTCCAATGCCTTGAGGCGCTGGTCGGTTGCTTCTTGTTGCTTAGAGGCTTGGTCTTGTTGTTGACGCGCCAATGTTTCTTGTTGACGTCTTCGGGCGGCCTCAGCGGCCAATCGAGCTTGCTCTTCAGCTTCGGCTTCCTCTTCAGCAGCAATGCGTTCTTCTTCGGCTTGTTTTACCCGACGGTTGTACAACATCCAAAGCACGATTCCCAATAAAGCACCCGCTGCAATAATGAGGTAGATTCCATACCTTTTAAAAAAACCTTCTCCCTCGGGGCGAAGCGGTGAAAAATAACGCTGGGTCTGATTTTGCCCTTTGTAGTTGATCATATAAGAATGTTGGTCGCCGTCAGCAGGTGCATCAGTATCAAAAGAGATAAATAAAGTAACCCCTTGTGGCACCACAACTTCATCTTTGATGGCAAAAAAATCGCTCAATGCATTTTGAATCTCCCCTGCCGTTTTCACTACTCTACTGGGGGAACCCACCGAGGAATTTCCGACTCTGACTTCGCTACTGATTCGACTCAACCCATCGGGTACAGTGGCATTGTCTCCCATTTGATAGGTGATAGAATAAATTGGGATTTTCATCAGACGAGCCCGGCTAATGCACTCTGCAGAAGTAAAAGCACTCCCTTTGTTCTGCCCCGCAGAAATCACCACCAATATTTTCTGTCCCTCCATATCATCCTTATTGATATCTTCCAATGCTGCGTACATTGCTGCGTACAGTTTGGAGGTGTATTCGCCCGAGGAATCTACTGCTGGTGCAGCCTCTACTTTGGATTTGATCTCTTGGCTAAGGTATCTGAATTTGTCATTGAAGCCTGGTGTAACCAAGGTAATTTCGTCGGTATCGGTAAAAAAACCAACGTTGACCTTATCGGTAGATGAAAATACCCCAAAACTGTTGGCCAATGCTCTCTTAACGCTGTTGATGGGTACCCCATTCATAATGGCCGAACCATCGACCAAAATAAAGATTAAACGGTCTTTGGGGCTGTTGGCATCACTGCTATCAGGAGCACTGGGAGCTTCCAGGTTAATTGATAGTGCTTTATTGGGATCTTTTTCATCATATACCTTAAAATCTTGCTCAGAAGGGTTCCCTCCATCAGGCAAAAGAATTTTTACTTTCAGAGTAGGGAATTTGGTAGTATCGGTTTCTACGATATTGAAGTTTTGTGCCATTACTGGCATGCTGTATCCAATGATTAGCCCCAGCAATAAATAAATTGGTTTTAGTGCTTTTTGTATCATGTTATCATTCAGCTAAGGTTAGTTTGGCTGCCTATTTAGGTAACGTGTTCGCAATAACTGTCCGCTTTAGATTTATTCCTCTTTGTTATACTTCGTTCCTTTTATTGCCCGTAGCAGGGCTACGAGCGCAAAAAGCGCCTCGTTTAACTTTGAGTAATTTCATTAAAACTCGACACTTATTTTGAAAACGTTACTAAGCAATGCTTCTAAATTTAAAAATAGTTTCTCCAATTCGGATAACATCTCCATCTTTGAGCGTACCTTCTTCTACAAACACATCGTTGATAAATGTTCCATTGGTAGAAAACTCATCCCTGAATTTGAAATGCCCCATCCGGTGTAAAATAGTAAGGTGTTTGCCAGATACTGCCTGGTCACCGCTAATGGTGACATCACAACCAGGATCGGCTCCAATGATGTTGCGTCCTTCGTAAAGTTTAAAATCTATCCCGTTTTCATCGATGGTAAAAGATACCAACCAGCCGACCATTTTTCGCCCCTGTTGCTGAGGCATGGAAGGAAAATTAGGGGAAGGATCAAAACCTCCCATTCCACCTCCTGAAAAAATTTGAGTTCGACTCAGGTCTCCTCCTCCGCCACCGCCACCTACTCCAAATATTTCGGTTTGGGGAGAATTAAAACCTCCGCCACCTGGCATTGGGCTGTCGTCTCCCATATCGAGTTTGGTTTTGGCCAATCCACCGAAACCCATGGGCGGATCGTCATCCAAGCCTTGGTTTCCCATATTTGGTAAAGAAGGCGGCATGTCTTGGATGTTACCACCACCTTTGCCATCTTCACAATAAGGGCATTGACCTAAATTTGACGGAAAAAAATAACCGTTCTCACAGCCGCAAGGTTGGAATTCGCTCATAGTTGTTTGTTGTTATCGTGTTTGATTATATTAGGGTATTTACTGTATTTACATTGGGAGTTTACAAGTGCCTGTTGCCCAGAACTTCACGCCCTTGGAATAAGAGTCAAATTAACCCAAAAAATCAGATTTTAAAAGATTTCAGCGGCTTTTGACGCAATTCGATTAAAATTCATCTGCTCCTCCAAGCTCTCTGGCATCATTTTTTACTTTCTCGGCCAAAGACGCTTTGTAGTTTTGTAAATTTTGCTGTACTACCTCGTCAAAGGCTCCTACCATTTGAGCCGCCAATATCCCTGCATTTTTGGCAGCGTTGAGGGCTACAGTGGCCACGGGTACTCCGTTGGGCATTTGCAAAATTGATAGAATCGAATCCCAACCATCGATGGAGTTTCTGGATTTTACGGGAACCCCAATTACGGGCAAGGTTGTAAGGGAGGCCACCATTCCGGGTAAATGGGCAGCGCCACCTGCTCCGGCAATAATGGCTTTGAGGCCTCGAGCTTGGGCGGCTTGGGCATAGTTAACCATTCGTTGGGGGGTACGATGGGCCGATACAATGGTGATTTCATAAGATACGCCCAATTCTTTGAGTATATCAGCAGCATCTTGCATAACGGGTAAGTCAGACCTACTCCCCATAATAATACCTACTTGTGGGTGATTAGTGTTACTCATCTTCGTTTGAATGTAGTTTTTAGTTTGGGGCAAATATAGCTGAAATACCGTAATCTTTTTTGATTTTAAGAATAAGGCATTCGTGTTTCGTTTTTATTAGTTGGGAGTTGATAGTCAGTAGTTCGTAGTTTTATTTAGTCAATAGTCCATAGTTTTTTTAGTTGGGAGTTCGGAGTCAGTAGTTGGTAGTTCGTAGCCTTTTTTAGTCCATAGTTTTCTTTAGTCCACAGTCGACGGTCCATAGTCTTTCGTCGCCTCGCGCAACCATTTAATCATAAAACAATAAGCGTAGCGGAACAATCAAAAATCAATAATTAACGCGAGTTAACGATTTTCAACTTGATT
>CALDJV010000528.1 GCA_937899305.1 uncultured Cytophagaceae bacterium | reverse complement strand
ACTGCTATTTCCACGAAGGGTTCTGTAATTTAAAAGGCCAAAGTCGAGCTTAGGGGTAGTAGATAAAACTTGGCTTATCCAAAGTCCCATTTATAGCTCATTATTGAAAGAATAGATGACTTCTTGCAATCAAGGCAAAACATAAATGATATTAAGCAATTATTTCAAATTATTTCTTAATATTACAAAAAGTTTCAATATCAAAAATTTGAAAATTAGTTACTACTTACACTTGTGTAACAATATGCGCTAGTTATTATGCAAGAGATTGAAATAACACAGTTACGCACCTTGGTCGACATAGTTAAAAAGCATTATGACTATGACTTTGCAAACTATGCTATGTCTTCTTTCCGGAGGCGAATTCAACGTATAATCGAACTTTACAAGTTCTCTTCTATCGAGGCACTTTGTGAACGATTATCGACTGGTGATGAAAAATTTTTTCACGACTTCTTGTCAGAAGTTACTGTAAATGTAACCGAGATGTTTCGTGACCCCTCTTTTTGGCGTGAGTTACGCGATAACGTCATTCCAAACATCCTGTTAAACAACAAAAACATAAGCATTTGGCATGCGGGTTGTTCTTCTGGGGAAGAAGTGTTCTCGATGGCTATTTTGCTCAAAGAAATGGATTTGTTAGATCGTGCTCGTATTGTAGCTACTGACATTGACACTGCCATTCTCGAAAAGGCAAGGCAAGGGGCTTATTCCCTGAAGAACATGGAATTAAATCAAAAGAACTACATACGTTTTCAGGGAAATTTTAACCTTGAAAAGTATTACAAAGAAGAGAACAACAAAGCTGTAATGGATAAATCTCTTGTTCAGGGAGTACAATTCAAAGCGCATAATTTGGTAGATGGTTCTCCTTTTTCAAAGTTCGACTTGATTTTGTGTCGCAACGTGATGATTTATTTTAATCAAACCTTGCAAAATCAAGTATTAAAAATGTTCCACGAGAGCCTTTACAAGTACAGCTATTTGGTAGTGGGTTCAAAAGAATCTCTCATCTGGTGTGAGATTGCCAATAAGTTTATTGTAGTGAGCAACGAGGAAAAAATTTATAAGAAAGTAAAAGATTAATGCTTTAAAAACAGAAGACTACACGCTACGTATCTTATGGCTCATTTTAATATATCAAAAACGTATAAGGCAATCGTCATAGGTGGGTCGGCTGGAAGCTTTCAGGTAATAAGCAAAATTTTGAGCAGTTTACCTAAAGACTTTGATATTCCGATTATGATGTGCTTACATAGGCTTCGCCATGTTCGCAATGGATTCGTTGAAGCACTCAATATAAAAAGCAACATCAAAATTGAGGAGCCCTTTGATAAAGAAACCATCAAAAGAGGAAAAATTTACTTAGCTCCAGCAAATTATCATCTTTGTGTTGAATTAGGCAACACTTTTGCTTTATCAACTGAAGAACTCATCAATAATTCGAGACCTTCTATCGATATGCTTCTTCAAACCGCAGCTTATGCATATCGAGATAAGCTAGTAGGAATCCTTTTGTCAGGTGCCAATAAAGATGGTGCCATAGGGATGAAAAAGATTCATGATCGAGGGGGGCTCACTTTGGTGCAAGACCCAAAAGAGTGCCTGATAGATACGATGCCAAGTTCGGCATTGAAAATTACTCAGATAGATCATGTACTCAGCGTAAACCGAATTATTGACTTTTTACTTGAGTTACACAAAACTTGTAAAATTGCTTAATTACTAAACTTCATGAAATCGGTTTTCAGGATAATAGGCGGAATAATGATTGTCACCTTCGTATTGGGTATCATTTTTTTGGTGAGTTATTATTTTAATTGGATAGATCAATTGAAAACCAACCTGGGCCTGGCGAGTGATCAACAGGCCAAGTTGAGTTCAGCAATGGGCAACTTGATGATTCTGTTAGGATCAGAAACTGCCATTGGATTCCTTGCTTTTCTATTTTTCTTGTTAGGAAGTAGAGGTACTACTCAAATTGTGAGTTTCTCTAATAATAACAACCAAAGCAACTCATTGAATGATCTAGATGCGATCAATGAAAATCATACCTCTATAAAAAACATTCAAGAGGTAGAAAATATCTTGGGGCAGTTTTTTGACAATGAGCAAAAGAAAATGGAAAAAGTGCTCTGGAAAATCGCCAACGACCTAGATGCAGTCCAAGGAGCCATCTTTTTGACGAAACAAAAAGATGTAGACATGAAAAAAATTGAACTGTTTGCTGGGTATGCCTATTATTTGCCTGAAAGTAAAATACTTACTTATGAATTTGGAGAAGGGTTGGCAGGACAAGTAGCCAAAGACGGAAATCTCGTGAATATTTCTTCTATTCCAGAAGGATATATTTCGGTGATTTCGGGGCTTGGTAATTCTTCTCCAACCAACCTTATTTTGGTGCCCATCAAAAACGAACAGGAAGAAGTACTGGGAGTGATTGAAATAGCATCTTTTAAAATATTTAATCAAAAAGATGAACTCTTTTTAAAAGAAGTGGCACTACTTTTGGCAAAGGAAATTGATATTGATAAGATTACTGCTTAGAATAAACAAACCTAAAAACCAATATTGAGTTTTAAGTAATGTTTAAGAAACTAAAAATAGGTACAAAAATTACTGCACTAGTTATTGGAGTAGTACTCGCCTCAGTGATTGTGGTGAGCATTATTGCCTATAATCTTAGTCGCGAATCTATTGACAATGGATATGCCGACCGAATAGAAGCCGTAGCCAACCTTAAAGCCAAACAAATTGAACGATTTTTTGATGATATTCGAAATGAAATTCAATTTGGTAAAGAACGTCAAATAGTTCAGAAAAAAATCCTCTCAGAAAAATTCGATACTGATACTGCCTTAGTAGATTCCTTTCAGGTATCAGAAAGCAAAAGACTTTTAGACAACCAATTAGTTGACCTCATAGGAGGGATTATAAGCTACAAAGACATAAAAAATATTTATATCACCGACAACAGTGGTAGTTTAATATACCCCTCAGAAAACATTGCCCAAAACATTGATTCTATCCTAAGAGCGTTTGATACCGACGTAACCAGGGGAGTGGTTACCAAAGATGTGGTTTACTCAGGTGTGAATCAAGACGAACAAACGTTATACGCATTGGCTCAGGTCAATGATGCAGGAACCAATAATATAAACATTGGTAAAATCATTTATGAGATCAATCTAAATGACATATTCAACCTGGTGAAAGATTCTACCGGGCTTGGAGTGACTGGTGAAACAAGACTGGTAAGGAAAGAACGAAACGATTTGGTATTTTTGACGCCTACCCGCGACAGAGTATACAAAAATAAGAAAAACAAGAAGGGCATTAGTATGGGTAGTAATATTGGTATTGCTGCCCAAAAATCCTTGCGAGAAAGAAATACTAAAAAATTAGAAGTAAACCGCGATTACCGAGGGGAGAAAGTATTGTCTACTTGGCGATATATCAAGGGCATTGACTGGGGGCTGGTAGTGAAAATTGACCAGGCTGAGGTAAAAAAACCTACTACTGATTTATTTGAGACCTTTTTGTGGGTGGGCGGTATTATTATGCTGTTCTCCATTGTAATTGGTTTTGCTTTTTCACGATTCCTCATCAATCCTCTTTTGGTATTAAAAGATACCATTAATTTATTGGCCAAGGGTATTTTACCTGACAAATTGAGGCAATCTACTGCGGATGAAATAGGAGAAATGACCTTGCAGTTGAATGAGTTGGTAGGTACCTTAAAGAAAACGGCCGATTTTGCCCGTCAGATTGGAGAAGGAGACTACCAAGCTAATTTTAAACCTGTTAGTGACAAAGATACCTTGGGAATTGCGCTGTTGACAATGCGTGACAGTATCCAACAATCGGCCCGTCGCGATGACGAACGCAACTGGATTGTGACTGGTTTGGCTGAAATTGGAGATATTCTGGGAGGGGTAAGCGGAATTACCGAACTTGGTGAACAAGTAATCGCGTACATATCCAATAAGATAAATGCGGTTCAAGGAGCATTTTATACAGTAAATGATGAAGACCCTGGCGATGTATTCTTAGAAATGAATGCAAGCTATGCCTACAACAAGAAAAAGTACTTGAGTGCCAAATTCAAGTTTGCTGAGGGGTTGGTAGGACAATCGGCGATTGAACAAGCAACCATTTTGCGTACCGAAATACCAGAAGATTATGTAACAATCACTTCTGGTTTGTTAGGAGATCGGAAACCAAAGTCTATTCTTTTGACTCCGCTCATTACAGACGATGGTAATGGAGAGAAAGTGTACGGGGTTTTGGAATTTGCCGGCTTCGAGAAATTTAATCAACGAGAGGTAAACTTTGTAAAAGAAGTAAGTGACCTGATCGCTCGATCGGTTTTTAATATCAAAGTACGTGAAACCACCGAACGCCACTTGAAAGATGAGATGAAGATGCGTTCGGAGCTGATGGAAAAAACCCGTGCATTGCAGCAAAGTGCCGAAATAATGGAGGCTACTGCGGAGGAATTGCGAAAAAGTAAGGGTGAGTTGGAGGAACAAGTAGATGAAGTTCAAAAAGCCAACGACCGGACCCGTTTACTATTAGAAAATGCATCAGAGGTAATCACGATCTATGACCAGGACAAAAGCATTAAATACATTAGTCCTTCAGTAGAAATGATCCTTGGGTATTCACAAGAGGAAATGATTGGCTCCAAGGACATTAAAAATGTACACCGTAAAGGAGTACACTCAGTAGAAAAGATGTTTGAGGATTTAATTGCGAATCCTTATGAGACTGTGACGATCAAGTTCAGTTATTCTACTAAAAACCTGGATGACAATGGAGAGAATATATGGATTTGGTTGGAAGCAACTGGAACCAACCTACTGTCAGATCCGGCGATCAATGGTATTGTGGTAAACACACGGGATATCACCGAACGAAGAAGAGCTGAATCGGAACAACGGATGAGGGGCCAAATGCAAGCCTTGTCTGAAAATTCCCCTGACCTCATTACCCGTATCAATAAGGAAGGGCGGGTGTTCTACATCAATCCAATTATTGAGACTTATACAGGTAAGAGTAAGGATGAATACCTTCAGAAACACCTCTCTGACATTGATCTCAATCAAGAAATTATAGAATC
>CALDJV010000527.1 GCA_937899305.1 uncultured Cytophagaceae bacterium | reverse complement strand
AATGGGTTGATTTTATAATAGATAAAAATTTGATTATAAGTACCTTAAATGCTAAATATAGGAGGCACCTGCTGTTGAGTGGGTGCTTTTTATGTATCTGCCAGAATCAATTACTTGCATTCAATCCCTGTTAAATGATTTGGACACTTATACAGCAAGAAAGTTTTTCCTTGTAGACCGGGTTACTCTACTGAGATGATGGTATTGAGTATAACAAAGTAGATGAATAACCTGTAGCGAACTGAAGGCAAGCCAAGTATTGGTTGGTAGTAATGAAAGACCCAAACCCTATTGGTTTGCGAGTGCAGATGAACAAAAGTTGAGTTTGCTAAAGGCTGGATTTATCAGGCTATTAGACATTTTGGCTGAAGTGGTCAAATGCATTGTCAATGGTGCGACCGCCTTCGTTTGTGTATTCATCATAGACGTCAGGTTAAAGTTTTTTTATCTTGATCATTACCATTGTCGCCTCAGACTGTGTCCCCACGGGCTGACCGATGCCTGATTTGGAGGACCTCAAATAAATCTTCCACTGCTGGCTCAGACTAACTTGGGTGAGTGCTCGTTGGTGGGTTTACGACGTGTTGCAGCGCTAAGCACTACGGACTACAAACTAAAAAACTACAAACTTATTCAATTAGACTACTACTTTTTAAAACTTTGCTTGTCCTTCACGTACATAAGGTTACAAAGGACCATTAGTCGCGATAGAACACTTATCACTATGAACAAAATCATTTCGGAACGTAGCATTGAGCTTGACTTACTTTTACAAGACGAAAACTTACCCCGAGCCATCAATCGACTGCTCGATTTTGTGCAAGATTTTAGCACCAATCCCCAGTTTGTCACCGATGCATTACAAATCAGTGCCGACCAACGTCAACTCGCTCGAGACATTGAAGCACATAAGCTGGTAGATTATCAGGAGATTGACCAAAAAAACCAACAAATTGTTCAACGCATTGCCGACCTCAAACAAAAAATCATAGAGGTATACCAGCTGGCCATTCAGATGCACGCCCAAAACACCCGTGAACACGAAGCCGTCAATGTAACGACCACCGATACCATCCCCATTGAACATTCCGAACAAATGCCTCCGATTATGGAGTGTTATGGTTTGACCAAAATGTACCGTAAATCAGGGTTTACCCTGGTCAACATCGACTTGCAATTGCGTTTGGGGGAGATTACGGGGGTAGTTGGAGAAAACGGCAACGGAAAAACGACTTTGTTCAAAGTGATTACCGGAAACCTACAACACGATACGGGCAAAATAGGTTTTCCCTTGTTGCAGCGGGCCAAACATGCCCACGGGGTAAACTGGATTGAGGTAAAGTCTGAAATTGCTTACGTAGAACAAGAGCTGCCTTCGTGGTTTGGCACCCTAAAGCAAAACATTCAACTGGAATTGACCCAGCATGGAATTACCGGAACCCAAAACGAGCAAGATGCTGCGTACATTTTAGAAAGGTTGGGCTTGACCGAACACGCCCAGAAAAAATGGTCAGAGTTATCGGGTGGTTATAAATTGAGGTTTGCTCTAGCCAAAGCGTTGGTGTGGAAACCCAAACTACTCGTGATAGACGAACCTTTGGCCAACCTGGACGTTCGTTCGCAACGGATTGTATTAAACGACTTGAAAGATTTGGCCAAAAGTGCCAAACATCCCATCAGCATCATTATTAGTTCTCAACATTTGCATGAAATAGAAAGTATCGCGGACAATTTGGTGTTTTTACAGCAGGGACAAATGAAGTTCAGTGGTGAAAAAGAAGCCATTGGGAGTGATCGCCAAAACAATTTCTTTGAACTTTCGTGCAAACTGGACAAACAAGCCCTCGAGGGTTTACTTACTGGATTACCCGTCACCGAAATCGAGCATAATGGACTTTCCTATGTCATTACGGGTACCAAAGCGCTGGAAGGGCAAAAAATCCTGCAAGCTTTACTTCATCAAGACGTAGAAATTGAGTATTTTAGAAACATTAGCAACTCGGCAAAACGACTATTCCTATGAGCACCAACATCATTAAACCTGAATTCCTAAAAAAATTAGACAATTATCTCCTTACCCATTTCCCAATTTTGTGGCAATCCCGCATCATCTGGGTGGCGTTTTACTCGCTCACCTTATTTGGGGTGTTTTTTATGTTTGGCGATGCCTTCGATTTTGAGCCCTATTACAATTATGAGTATAAATACTATCGGTATTATGCCGAAAAAAATGACCTCATGATCTTCTTTTTCATTCCAGTATTTTTAAGTATTCTGATGCTTTGCTATTGGTTGTATACCCAATTCCAACAAAAAATAGACTACAGTAAGTTGAACCTGGGCGGTTTCTTTGGTACCGTTTTGCTCAACTTTGTTTGTGTGGGGTTGATCTTCTTGCCTGCTTTGGGACTTTCCTTGAGCACTATAGATCTCAGTGGAGTGATGGAAAGTGCCCTGGAAGGCTTTCAGCGAGTACTTACTTTGGCGGTAGCCGCTTCGATCCTGCCTTTTATCATTCGTCAGTATTCATTGATTGAGATGGTACTCACCTTGTTTTTTGGCTTTATTTACTGCTTGGGAGCAATGGTAGTAATGGTCGGAGTACTTGAAATTAGAGGAGAAAAGTTTACCGTTGGATTTTTGGTATTCAATTACCTGGTATTTTTGGGCTATGTGTTGGTCAAGTTTGGTAATCGCACCTACACCCAACAAACCAAACGTTTGGCTTTACTTTGCGTATTGGCCCTCCCGTTCATCATTCCTGCTTTTGTGTCCTATTTGGGCTTCCACGGCTGGCGCTCGTTTGAGTATGCCTACGAATACGCCTTTGGATTCAAAGGGCGAGAGTTCACTGGATTGTGGATGGTGAGTAGTATTGGAGCCGCATTGGTCATTTATAGCTTTTTGGCTCATTTCATCTATCGAGCCACCCTTGCACCCATTAGAAAAAGATAATATGTTATGATAAATTCAGATTTGATCAAACCAACGTTTTTAAAGCGGCTCGACCATTACCTGCTGACCCATTTTCCTATTATTTGGCAATCTCGCATTATTTGGGTAGCATTTTATTCATTGAGCTTGTTTGCGTTGGCCTACTTTTTTGGTGATTACTTCGATCAGGAACCAGGAGAAATTATTTATCGGGATTCAGACCTGGGGTACAATTATTATTTGGTAGATCAACGAGATTTCCTTGGTTTTTATCAAATTCCTCTGTTTTTGAGCGTGCTCACCATGGTTTACTGGTTGTATTTGCAGTATCAGCAAAAGATCAACTACAGTCGCTTGAGCATAGGCGGGTTTTTAGGAGTAACTTTGCTCAACTTTGCTTGTATTGCATTGTTATTATTACCCGTAGCTGGCTTGGCTTACAGTGCCTTTGACGTGACCACATTGCTCAATAAAGCATTGACTGGAGTACAACTCATCCTTACCTTGGGACTACCCGTGGTGATGTTGCCATTTATTATCCGGGAGTTTTCTTTGATAGAAATCGTATTGGTGATTTTTGCTGGAGTAGTGTATTGTTTCTTGTTAACTATTGTGCTGAGCGTATTCAAAGTCAATTCCAGTGAAGGGGTACTGGGAGTATTCTTGCTCAATTTTGTAGTCCTATTTGGATTGGTTTTGGTTCGTTTCTATCGGAAAACATATACCCAACAAACCAAACGACTGGCCTTGGTGTGTGTGCTTTCATTTACGGTGATCTTTCCTTATCTACTCTATTTGTTGGATGTGTATTACAATACTTATGATGCATACACTGGTGTAGCCGATCGTCATCATTTGTTTACCCTCAAGTGGTTGGTAGCCCACATATTGGTCGTACTCGGTGTTTATGGCCTGGGGGCTTATTTTATGTATCGTTCATTGTTGTTTCCTATTAAAAGAAAATAATTGCTTGTATGAACTTTGAGAAGATGAAACCTGAGTTTCTTAAAAAATTAGATCAGTATTTATTGCTTCATTACCCAGCAATATGGCATTCTAAAATTATTTGGACTGGCTTTTACGCCATTGTTGCTTTTACGAGCATTCATCTATTGGGCGATTTTGTAGACTCAGAACCATACTACCTAGACTATGTGCCCTATCATGAAGGCAGTGACTTTGGTTGGTTTTTTGGCCTGGGCATGTTTTTAACTGGCTTGATGGTGATATATTGGTTGTATTTGCAGTTTCAACAAAAGATAGACTACGGTAAACTTTCGTTTGGAAAGTTTTTAGGAGTATTGATTTTAAACTATGCCAATATCGTATTGTTGTTTTTACCATTGGTAGCAATGATTACTGGAGGGATACTAGACCTGGAACCAGACCAAAATACCGCCTGGAGCTCGTGGCATTCAGTGTTGTATGGAGCGATGCCGCTCAGTGCATTGCCCTTTGTAATTCGTCAGTTTAAGCTCATCGAGATGATCCTTACCGCTTTCTTTGGCTTTATTTATTGCTTGGTGATTGCATTGGTAGCATTTTTATTCAATGGTTCGTTTGGTGGTGGGATTATGCAAGAGTTACCCTTTTTGTATATTCTTAATTTTGCCGCCATTGGTGTTTATACCATTTTAAAATTTAGTACAAAAGAGTATACCCAACAAACCAAACGATTGGGATTGTTGTTATTACTCACTTTTCCAATGGCCGCTCCTTTGTCGTTCTTTTATTTTGGCGATATCGCCGTTTGGTGGGTACACGCTCGAGTAATAGAAACCTATGATGTAATGGCGATAGGATATACCTTTGTAGTTTTGATGTTGGTAGCCTATGCTATATTTACTCGGTTTATGTATCGTCAAATGATGTTTCCTGGAAAGCGATAATCAATCAAATAGCATATCAATCAAAAAGCTTGAAGCCTGAGGTATAAAACCAGGTTTCAAGCTTTCTTTTTCTAACCTTATTTATTCTCTGACCTTTTGCAATGAATTTCTTTAGAAACTTTATAAAAAATACAGTTATGAATGCGTCAGCCATACTCGGCATTTAGTCTGTCAGCGTTAAAAACTTGAGTAATGAAGCCGTTAAAAAATGATCACTGACATCCGTTGGTAGCGCGTTGGCTTTGCGTGAGGATGGAATGTTTGAGCATTTTAGGCGTAATGAATCAAGTTTAGCTAGACA
>CALDJV010000526.1 GCA_937899305.1 uncultured Cytophagaceae bacterium | reverse complement strand
AGGTTATTAGAATTCTTGGGAAGACTTGACAAATAATGTACCGCTCACTAATGTCTAAAAATAGTAATTATCTGTAAGGTGGTAAAGCCTTTTGATTAAAATCTGCTAAAATCTCATCTTGAATTGACTCTGAACTACTTATGAACCTTTTTGCCAAAACTGTTTTGAGATGCCAATGTGTACAATTTACTGAAAACGATACCCAAGTAATATTAAACTAAGAATACAAGGTGATCTAGAGGGCGATCTTTATTGTGGGTGCACTTTCATATTCTGATTATCAGTGTTTTATATGTTTGTAGGCATAAGTGTTTATCCAGTTTTGGGTAAAATTACTCAGTGTTTTTTGAGTAACAAATCAACAACCTCAGGTTTTTTAACCCGTGTAATATGGTATAAATTACAATCAAAAGTCGAGATAGCCCCTCGACATACACGCTCAACCAAAAAAAGACACACTATAACACTTACGATTATGACAAAAAAAATCAGCCATCAAGTACTTACCGATAATTTACTACCTGACATTGTAATAGAACGCACCCTTGAAAAACTTCCTAGAGACTTAAAGGTGCTGTATCTTCAGAAAAAAGCTACTGGCACTCGTATTGGCGTGGGCTTAGATATGCAATTAGGGTTTTATCTACTAGAATACCAGCCCATTCGACAAGTAGAATTGCTTTGGTGGGAAAATAAAAGCCGTAAAGTTGCGGTAGCCTAAATTTTCAAGTACTGGAATTCTCTACTTGCATATGACTTGATTAATCCTTCTTGTGATCCGATGATGGCCTATAAAATGGAGTTTAAATCCAAAAACAGGGGTTTTTACCTAGTAATTTTATAGGTTAAAAATCATCTTGAGTATTTGCATTTCCGTATAAACGTTAAAAAATATTCAATCACAAACTTCTTTAACGTTAAAATCATATGAAAGTTAAGAAAATACAGCGGTCAATTCTGACTAAAAACCTTTTGCCAGATGTGATTATTGAACGAACGTTTTACAACTTACCAAAGGCGTTGCAACAACTCTATAAGGAAAAAAAATCGCAGGGTTTGCTCCTGTCTATTGGATTAGATACCGATTTGGGTTTTTATTTGTTGAAGAAAGATTCATTCAATGCGATAGAACTCTTGTGGTGGGAAAATCGTTTTTTTGCCCGTAAAATATCAGTGGCTTAAGCCATTTAGTAACAGTTACGCAATAATTGTCGGTTTTCGCTTCAATTTTGCTCGCCATGCTTCCTTAAAAAATAGCCGAATAGCCATGCTATTAGCCGATTTTTTAAGTCGCTTGGCAAACAAATTTTTTCCGAAAATCGGACACTTATTTTGAACATGTTACTTGACGAAAATCTAAACCATCCCGTGTTTCATAAAAAAATCCATTCCTTACCTTGATAGGTAAAGAATGGAATCAAATTTATCTTGTAAGCATTTGTATCAGCTTTATTTGGGCTGAGCTTCCTCCACCACTCTAGGCATTAGTCGAGTGGTTGTGTTCAGTTTAATTCTTTGGCAACTCGAGTTCTGAGCGCATCGCCACGGAGGTTTTTAGCCAAAATATTTCCTTCTTTGTCTATCAAATAGGTCATTGGAATGGCATTTACACGATAGTCGGCCGAAGCTAGAGATTGGTCGTCGAGTACATGCAACCAGGGCAATCCATCTTTCTCAATGGCTTGGGTCCATTGTTTTTTGAATTTGTCCAACGACACACCATAAATTTCAAAACCTTTGTCTTTATACTCTTTGTATACCTTGACCACGTTGGGGTTTTCTAAACGACAAGGTTTGCACCAGCTGGCCCAAAAATCTATCAATACCAATTTACCTTTGAGAGACGAAAGGCTTACTTCGTTGCCCTCCGGCGATTTAAGGGTAATTTCAGGGGCAGGTTGTCCAATGGTCAATTTCTCGATGCTTCTCAGAAAGTCAGCATTTCTTTTTACGTATCTCGAGTTTGGGTATTTTTTCACGAGTTGATCGCTCAGCTTTTTCAAATAAGCGAAATCTTCATCGGGATTTAAGACATTGGCCGCATAAAGTGCCGCAATAGAAGGCTGAATGGTATCTATCATGCCTTTTACCTTCACGATACCGTTTTTCTGTAGCTCAATGAGTTGTTGGTAAATCTTTAGAGCCTCACCTGTTTTGTTTTTTTCAGCCAATACGTATTGTCCTTTCAATTTTCCAGTCTCTTGTCTCAACTGATTGACCACTCGGTTGACCTCCCGGAAGTAATCCATGTCTTTCGAACCTTTGACTGTGTAGGGAATTTCGGGGATGGTAGCATCGGCTACAATCTCTAAATCTTGACCAGTCACGAGCATAAAGATCGCTTGTTTTTTGAATAGCACTACTCGATAAAACTCTGGTTCAGATACTTTTACTTCAAAAACAAACTTGCCATCAGTAAGCTCAGTACTGTCTATATTAGCATATCTTTTATCGATTAATTTCTGTAAGGTAACCATGCCATCCTTAGGAGGAGATTTTACAGTACCATTGATGGTAAGTGCTTTTCCGGTAGTTGAGTCAGCAGTGTTATTGGCCTGAGTTTCCTGAGTACTGTTAGAGTCATTTTTACACCCCATCATCGTCAAGGCTATGACTGATAATATGAAACTTGTTTTATATAAAATATGTAGTAATTTCATTTTTGATAAATTTTAAACAATACAACTTTACAAAAGTGATTATTCACCATTCATAAAAGAAAAAAGAGCAGTGATTTAACAACTTTTTTTATACTTCCTGAATAAACTTCTCTAACAATTGATTGGTAAGTTTAGGATCAGCCTTACCCTGGGTTTTTTTCATGATTTGCCCCATAAACATTCCTTTAAGTTTTTTCTTTCCCTGTTGGTAGGCCTTGGCTTCTTTCGGAAAAGCAGCAATGATTTCTTGAATGATACCAGCCAAATCGTCTTCGTTTTGGTTAGATAGTAGTTCATGTGCTTGAGCAAGCGCTTGGGCACTTTGGTCAGGACTATCAATCATCAAAGGAAACAACTGCTGGGCGGCAATGGTATGGGTAAGCTCCTTATTGGCTACCATTTCAATTAGGCCAGCCAAGCTAGAAGGAGTGAGTTCGAATGCCTCAATACTTGCATTTCGTTGGTTTAAATGACTTTTGACCTCTCCCATCAGCCAATTGGCGATTAGTTTGTAATGCGGGGTCAATTGAGCCACTTTTTCAAAGTACTGGTAGAGGGCTTTTTCTTCGGTAAGTATTTCAGCATCATAAGCATTGAGATCATAGGTGGTCATCAACTTCTGCTTGAGGGCTGCTGGTAAAAGGGGCATTTGACTTTGGATGGTAGCGAGCCACGCATCTGAGATGACTACTGGAGCCAAATCGGGATCAGGAAAATAACGGTAATCGTTCATTTCTTCCTTACTCCGCATAGGGGTTATTTTCCCTTTTTGCGCGTCGAAATTGAGGGTTTGACGAAGTATTTTTTCTCCTTGGGTGAGCAATTGAAACTGCCGCTCTATTTCTAAGTTGATGGCTCTTTGTACATTGCGTACCGAGTTGAGGTTTTTGATCTCGGTACGTTGTCCCAATGTTTTACTTCCTTTGGGCATCATAGATACGTTGGCATCACACCTTAATGAACCTTGCTCCATTTTTCCATCGCAAATGTCCAAATAGTCCACCATTTTACGAATTTCTTGAAAGTACCCATAGGCAAAAGCAGCCGCTTCGTCGGGATGGCAAACTACTGGATCAGTTACAATCTCTATCAGAGGCGTGCCCGCCCGATTGTAATCTACCTGTGAATGGGGAGCATTTTCAGGATGAGACGATTTACCGGCATCTTCCTCTAGGTGGATACGGGTAAGTGGCATCGCCACCTCTTGATTGGGTTTATCTTTCACTTTGAGCGTAAACGCCACTTGCCCACCTTCGCATATGGGGGCTTTGTCTTGACTAATTTGGTAGCCTTTGGGCAGGTCGGGATAGAAATAGTTTTTTCGAGCAAAAATAGTTTCCTGGTTGATACGACAGCCACAGGCCAATCCCATTTTAATGGCGTGTTCTACTACTTTTTTGTTGAGCTTAGGCAAAGCACCTGGATGGGCCAGGGTAACCACGCTAATATTGGTATTGGGTTGGTGAATGAATTGGTTAGGATCTCCCGCAAAAATTTTACTTTCGGTCAAAAGTTGTACGTGTACTTCCAGACCAATGACAACCTCATAATCGTAAAGGGTAGACATGTGTAAAGGAATTTTTAGAATTTAGAAGTGCAAGTTTAAAATTTTTATTTGAAAAGCATTTTGAGTAAGGCTACTTTTTAGTGGAACAACAAGGAATGTCGAGATTTAACCACTAAAAGAGGGAGCGTTGGAAAAAACTGGGTAACATCAGTTATTACTTACAACTTGACCCCAATGACCAAGATATCGTCTATTTGTTCTTGGTTCCCTTGAGTAATCCAATTGACCAAGGTTTGGTTGAGTTGTTTTTTTTGTTCATCCATTGGCAGCGTATGGATGTCTAGCAGCAATTGGCGAAAGCGCTTACGTTGAAATTTTTTCAGGTTTTTGCCTCCAAATTGATCCTGGTAACCATCCGAAAACATATAAATCGATAAGTCTTTGTTGTCTGAAAAATTAATTTCGTGTTTTTTGAACACTCGAGGTCCATTTTCCCAGTCCCACTGCGCCCCACCTACAGCTACTTTATCTCCTTTGATTTGTTGAAGTTCTCCGTCTTGAACCAATATAAGTGGATTGTGGGCTCCGGCAAACTCCAAAGTCTTGGTTTGTTTATCGATGACGCACAAAGCCATGTCCATTCCATCATAATTGCGGGTTTCGTTTTGTCGAAGGGTACGTTGAATACTCAAGTGTATTTCATTTAAGATTTCGTCGGCGTGTAAAATACGATGGTAATGGATGATACGAGACAAAACCGAATCTCCCAGTACGGCCAAAAAAGCGCCCGGAACTCCGTGTCCAGTACAATCAATGGCTGCTACTACTACTTTATGATCTACTTCTTTGAACCAATAAAAATCACCACTGACGATGTCTCTTGGTTTGAAAAAGATAAACGAGTTGCAACATGTTCGCCCCCTTCTATTTTATAAAACTGTTAATAGCTCCAATAGCT
>CALDJV010000525.1 GCA_937899305.1 uncultured Cytophagaceae bacterium | reverse complement strand
GTGGAGTAATTTGGAGAAGTATAGCGTTAAACTGTTTGTTTTCCCGCGATGCTAAATTGGGTTTATGGGCGAAAAAACTTAAAATTGCATTTTCATTCATTGATATTGTATATCTTGGTTACACAAACTTTTACCTCTCAACGTACCCCTACAGTAGCTATGATAGGTGCTGGAAGCTGGGCGACTGCTTTGATTAAAATACTGACTGAAAGCACCATAAAAGTGCATTGGTGGTTACGAAATCAATCTGCCTTGGCCCACATTGAGGCCTATCGACACAACCCCAATTATTTGAGCGATGTAGCCATTCATCCCGAAAAAGTAATGCTTTTTAACGACATCCGAGAGGCGGTCAAAAACGCCGATTACGTGATTATTGCCATCCCAGCCGCTTTTGTACAGGAGGCACTTGCCCCTTTACAAGCCGAAGATTTGGCCAACAAAGTATTGGTATCTGCGGTGAAGGGAGTAGTGCCCGAAAAAAATTGGCTCATCACCGAACTACTAGAGCAGGAATACGAAGTGTTACCTGAGAACATGGCGGTAATTGCAGGTCCTTGTCATGCCGAAGAAGTAGCCCTGGAAAAGCAGTCTTACTTGACCATTGCCTCCGAAAATGCAGCCCACGCCACTCATTTTTCCGATTTACTGTCTAACCGATACATCAAAGCTACCCCCAGTCAAGATGTATTTGGAGTAGAGTATGTAGCCATTATGAAAAATATCATAGCCTTGGCTTGTGGCATTGCCCATGGGCTCAACTATGGTGATAATTTTCAAGCGGTGCTGGTGTCCAATGCCATGCAAGAAATCAAACGTTTTGTAGAAACCGCTTATCCTCAAGAGCGAGACCTCAATGCATCGGCTTATTTGGGTGATTTGCTGGTGACAGCTTATTCTCAGTTTAGTCGTAATCGTACTTTTGGCAATATGATTGGCCGGGGCTATACCGTAAAGTCAGCTCAAGTAGAAATGAACATGATCGCTGAGGGATACTATGCTGTCAAAAGTATTTACGAAATCAACCAGCAATTCCAAGTAGATATGCCCATTACCAGTGCAGTTTATAAGATGTTGTATCAAAAAGCCAACCCTGCTCAAGAAGTAGGGAGGTTAAGAGGCTTTTTACAGTAGTGGATATGACACCAAATCAGATGATCTTGGTGGTTTTATTGACAACTTTACTCAAATTTTTTATTTAAATTTTCCCGGGCCAGCTTGCTACTTTAGTTTTGGTAAATGCCCAGTTTTTGAGTAATTTTAATGACGTTTTCGAAATACATTGGAGTATTTTAACCTCAAATTTCAGAGGATTTTCAAATAATCAATGACGGATACGTGACTCAAAAGATAAACGAAGTGAAAATTGCATGGCAGATTTCTTTTCCAAAAAGATTGAATTTTTGAAAGGGGTAGGACCTACCAAAGCCGAATTACTCAATAAAGAGCTGGGCATTTTTACCTACAGCGACCTTATTTTACATTACCCTTTCAAACACGAAGACCGCACCAAAATCCACCGGATTGCCGAGCTCAACGAAGGCATGTCGGCAGTGCAGCTGAGTGGACGTATCGTGAACACCCAAGTGATAGGAGAGGGGCACAAAAAAAGATTGGTGGCTTACTTTGGCGACGGCACCGGAGAAATGGAACTCATTTGGTTCAAGGGGGTGGCCTGGATGCAAAAACAAATCAACCCCAATGCGACTTATTTGGTGTTTGGTAAACCTCAGTTCAATTTCCAAAAGATAAGTATTGCCCACCCGGAAATAGAAATTTTCAACCCTGCCGAAAATCAATCGGGTTTTTTGCAGCCAGTGTATAGCGTAACTGAAAAACTCAAAAAGAAATACTTGCACAGCAAAGCCCTCAGCAAAATGTTACGCACCCTTTTGCCGATAGCCTATCAGTACATTGAAGAAAACCTTTCAGAAGCCATCTTGCAGCGTTATCGTTTGGTAGCTCGCCGCGATGCAGTCGTCAACATTCACTTCCCAAAAGATCAACAATGGCTTAAGCGAGCCACTACTCGACTCAAGTTCGAGGAGTTATTTTTCATTCAATTGAAACTGCTCAAGCAACAAAAGCACAAAAAAAAGATTTACCAAGGGCATACTTTCAAAGACACCGCCCTGATTACTGATTTTTACAATAATCATATCCCTTTTGAGCTTACTGGTGCCCAAAAACGAGTTTGCCGGGAAATTTATCGAGACATGGCTTCTGGACGACAAATGAACCGTTTGTTGCAAGGAGATGTAGGTAGCGGAAAAACCATGGTGGCCTTTATATCTATGCTCAGTGCCATTGGCAATGGAGCTCAAACCTGTATGGTGGCACCGACCGAAATTTTGGCTGAACAGCACTATCAAGGGTTGAAAAAATTTGCCGACCTGTTGGGGATTACCATCGATATTTTGACAGGATCTACCCGTACCAAAGATCGACGGGTGCTGCATGCCCGCTTAGAAAATGGCAACCTAAAGATATTAGTAGGTACCCATGCCCTGTTTGAAGACAAAGTACAGTTTGATAACTTGGGCTTGTGCATCATTGACGAACAACACCGTTTTGGGGTAGAACAGCGTAGTAAATTATGGAAGAAAAATACCAATGACCTGTACCCACACATTCTGGTGATGACCGCCACCCCCATTCCTCGTACCTTGGCGATGACCCTCTATGGAGACTTAGACGTTTCGGTGATTGATGAACTACCTGCGGGGCGAAAACCCATCAAAACCGTACACCGCTACGAGGCCCAACGATTACGGGTATTTGGTTTTCTGAAAGAACAAATTGAATTGGGAAGGCAAGTGTACATTGTATACCCACTGGTAGAAGAATCGGAAACCTTAGAGTATAAAAATGTAATGGATGGTTACGAAAGCATTCAACGCGCTTTTCCTGATCATCATTTGAGCATTGTACACGGGCAAATGAGTAGCGTGGATAAAGACTATGAAATGCAGCGTTTCAAAAAAGGGGAGACCCAGATTATGGTAGCGACTACGGTGATCGAGGTAGGGGTAGACGTGCCCAACGCGACGGTGATTGTGATTGAGAATGCCGAACGGTTTGGGCTTTCTCAGTTGCATCAGCTACGAGGCCGGGTAGGGCGAGGAGGCAATCAGTCCTACTGTATCTTAATGACAGAGTATAAAATCAGCAAGGAAGGGCGCACCCGGATAGATACCATGGTAAAAACCAACAATGGATTTGAGATTGCCGATGTAGATTTAAAACTGCGAGGGCCAGGAAACATGATGGGGACGCAACAAAGTGGACTGATGAATTTACAAATTGCTGATTTGGCCAAAGACAGCAAGATTTTGCAAGAAGCTCGTAAAATGGCTCAGGAGATCATAGAAGAAGACCCCGAGCTGACAAGTTTGGAAAACAATAAAATGAAAGATTTCTTAAACACCGACCAACGCACCCAAACTCAGTGGAGTAGAATTAGTTGATGTGGTAGGCTTGTTTTCAAGCGTTGCAGGTGCAGCATTTAAAAAAGCACCCGCAACATTTGATACGCGTTATTTTAATTTTCTATGGCATCATTCTAAAGGCTGAAGACCCTGCAACATAGTAGGAATCAACTCGGATACTGTGGGGTGAATATGTACCGCATTGGAAACCAAAGTATAAGGTTTTTGGGCGTACATCACATCCAACAGCGAATGAATGATTTCATCGCCTCCTACTCCCAGTATGGTAGCTCCCAGAATTTGCTCAGTGTCAGCATCTACCAATACCTGCATAAAGCCCTGATCTTCTCCTTTTTCCCGCGCCCTCGAAACCTTGGTCATAGGTCTATACCCTTTGAGGATTTTCCGGCCACTGGCTTTGGCCTGCGTTTCATTCATTCCGATTCTAGCCAAAGGAGGGTCTACATACAAACCATAACATAAAATACGATCACTCACTTTACGATTTCCTCCCGCTAAATGATCGGCTACAATCTCATAATCGTTATAAGCAGTGTGGGTAAAAGCGCCCTGACCATTGCAATCGCCCAAGGCCCAAATGTGTGGGACATTGGTACGCAAATGGTCATCTACTTCGATGAACCCTCTTTCATTTACGGCCACTCCTGCTTTATCGAGTCCTAAATTGGCTGTATTGGGGATACGCCCAATGGCTACCAGTACATGAGAACCTCTGATCTTGGGTTCACCTTCTTTGCATTCTACATCTACCAGTACCTGGTCTCCCTCCATTGTAGCTTGAATACATTCGGCATCTAGCCTCAATTGAATACCTTCGTTCTCAAGAATTTTCTGGATTTCCAACGACACCGCCTCATCTTCACGAGAGACCAATCGAGATCCCATTTCTATAATTGTAACCTTGCTACCAAAACGTCGAAACATTTGGCCAAACTCTAAACCAATGTAGCTTCCTCCAATAACAATCAAGTGTTCGGGAACCTCTTCCAGATCCAATATAGTACGGTTGGTCAGGTAGCGAGCCGTTTTTACGTGATCCAATACTCGAGGATGCCCCCCGACATTGAGGAAAAATTTATCGGCTTCTAAAATTTCGTCACCCACTCGAAGCGTATGGGCACTCTCGAATTGAGCGTAAGCCTCGTATACATCCAGATTAGGCGTATTTTTGAGCCAGTTTTCTACTCCTCGACTCGATTTATTGACTTGTTCGTCTTTTCGAGCCTTTACTTTTTTCATGTCTATTTGAATCTCGCCAGGAATCATTACCCCAAAGTCGGCCCCGCGACGGGCCATGTGAGCAGCTCGGGCACTGGCTACCAACGTTTTGGTAGGAGTACAGCCATAGTTTACACAAGTACCACCAAATTTGTGGCCCTCTACAATGGCCACTTTTTCGCCTTTAGCAGCCAAATGAGCCGATAAAGAAGGGCCCGCTTGGCCTGCACCAATAATGATGGAATCGTATTTTTTCATGAAAGGGAGTTTTTGTCTAAAGATTGTTTCTTTTTTGAGCAATCAATTTAAACAAAATAACCGGAAGTGTAGGTTTGAGCTCTATTTTTATATTTGCGAATATGATAAGGGCATCAGAGGGTAAATAAGAGATGGATTAGATTATTTATGTAATTTTACCTTAGTGAAGCGGAAAAAATAAATTGAGCCAATATTACAAAGTATCTTGTGGTCA
>CALDJV010000524.1 GCA_937899305.1 uncultured Cytophagaceae bacterium | reverse complement strand
AGAAAATAAAAAATACAAAAATAACATTTTTAAAGTTTTACCAAGTTTTCAATAAGTATTTGATGATTGAATTCCTGATTTTTTTAAATTCAGGATGCTTATTCAGGGCAGTTTTATCCCTTGGGCGTTCAATGTCAATCTTATACTCTTGACCAAAAGTAGCATTGGGAGCAAGCTTTAGCGGGATAATTCTATCTGCCAAAAGCATCCCCTCGTCCACATCATTGGTAATCATGACCACAGTTTTCTTTTCGGTTGCCCAAATTTTCTCGATTTCTTCTTGTAGTGTACCACGAGTCAGCGCATCCAAAGCACTCAAGGGCTCATCTAACAGCAAAACCTCCGGGTTCATGGCCAGGGCCCTGGCCACCGAAACCCTTTGTTTCATTCCACCCGAAAGCTCCGCGGGTAATTTTTCCAAGGCGGGAGTCAGATTGACCATATCGATGTATTTTTTAGAGTGCATTGCCCTTTGGTGTTTACTCCATTTGGGGAAAACCTTTTTTACGGCCATATCTACATTGCCCAATACATTGAGCCAGGGGAGTAAGGAGTAGTTTTGAAAAACAATGCCCCGATCAGGACCAGGCCCCTTGATTGGTTGTCCATTGAGGAGAATCTCCCCTTCATCAGGTTCAATCAGGCCCGCAATCAAGGAGATCAAGGTGGTTTTGCCACTACCCGAAAACCCAATAATGCAGATGAACTCGCCTTCTTCCACCGAAAGGTTGATATTCTTTAAAACTGCGGTTTTTGAACTTCCCGCTCCATACGATTTACTTACATTTCTAAGTTCTAAAAAAGCCATAATTTGAGGGGTTAAGTACTAAGCAATGTCATTTTTATTGAAAGTGACCATTTTTTGCACCACCACCATGATGCGATCCAGGGCAAAACCAATCAACCCAATGACAAAAAGCGCAACAATGATTTTTGCGTTAGAATCGGTACTACCATTCTGAAACTCGTCCCAGACAAACTTACCCAAGCCAGGATTTTGGGCCAATAACTCAATGGCAATCAAGACCATCCAAGCAATTGACAAAGAGATTCTGAGTCCAGTAAATACCAATGGCAAAGAAGCTGGTAACACCACTTTTACAATTTTATTCCAAGTGTTGAGTCTTAAAACCCGCGCCACATTGATAAAATCTTTGTCCACCGACGAAACCCCTACACTTGTATTGACCAACGTAGGCCACATAGAACACAAGGCCACACTGATAAAAGAAATAATGAAAGCCTTGGGCATTCCCAAGAATACATTTTGGGATATGAGCGCGCTCACAAACATGGTAACCAAGAGTAGCCACACTACCGGAGATACTGGTTTAAATATTTGCACCAATGGATTAATCGCAATCCGGAGGGTTTTACTCAATCCCATAAAGATTCCAATGGGTAATGCGATGAAAGAGGCAAGTAAGAACCCGGCAAAAACCGTTTTCAGACTGGTAATGATTTGATCAATAAAAGTGGGTTTCCCTGTATAAGCGGGTGTACTTACTTTTGCGTTGGGATTTCGGGCCAACCGCTTTGCATTCCGCTTTTCTACCCTTTCAAAAAACGCTTTTTCCTTTTTTCGTTCGTTTACATGATCATTCCATAAAATCTCGCTTTGAGTCCATACCTCTGATGGGCTAGGGATTTTGCCTAAGTCTGATTTCAGGTTGCTGGCCGTGATCTGCCAAGCTACTACAAATAGGGTAAAAGCAACCAAGGGCACCCCGATTCCCAACCAAATACGTTTCAATTGGCTTTTTACATCATCACCAACGATTAACCTTACCAAAGACTCCAAGAATCCCAAACCAACCATTTTAAGCACTCGAATGACGCGTTCATAAGCGGGTTTTTTAGGAACTGGTGATGAATCATTTTGTACCGTCTGATTTGGGGTGGCCTTCGATGACCTTTCTTCGGGAGCCGCAATTACCTCAGTAGTCGTTTCTTCCGCTATTTTGTTTAGGTTACTGTTCATAATTTCATAATTATAAATGGGGAATAGAATTCACTGATGTTACACCCAAATAAATATTGAGTACTGAATCTTAGTAAAACTACTAGTTGGTGTGATTGTGATCAGGACTAATTGGCTGGATCTTTCAGCCCAATCTTGAAACTATTGAGGTACTCCACTGGATTTTTACCATCATATTCATTGCCATCAATAAAATCTTTAGTAGCAGGTTTGTAGCCATCGGTTTTAGGAATGTCTTGTGCACTCAAATGACCTTCTTTGACCAACAATTTGGCTGCTTGGATCCAGATATCCGGGCGGTAGATATTCTTGATGGTTTTGTGGTACCATTGATCCGTTTTAGGTTCGGTGATTTGTCCCCACCTTCTCATTTGGGTCAAAAACCAAATGCCATCGGAGTAATAAGGGTAAGTAGCGTTATAGCGGAAAAATACATTAAAGTCCGGCATGCTTCTTTTATCACCTTTCTCGAATTCAAAAGTGCCTGTCATAGAGTTGGCAATCACTTCTTTATCAGCGCCCACATACTCGGGCTTAGACAAGATAGCGACCGCCTTGGAGCGATTTTCTTTTTGATCCAACCATTTTCCCGCGCGAATCAAGGCCTTGGTTATGGCCAAAGCTGTATTGGGGTTCGCTTTGATGAATTTCTTCGTCATTCCAAACACCTTTTCTGGGTTATTCTTCCAAATATCATAATTGGTCGTTACCGGAACCCCAATTCCTTTGAATACCGCTTGTTGGTTCCAGGGTTCACCTACACAATAACCATAAATGGTTCCGGCCTCGAGGGTGGCGGGCATTTGAGGAGGAGGGGTGACCGAAAGCAAAACATCGGCATCTTGCTGACCAGTAATGTCCTCTTTAGTATAAAAACCTGGCTTGATACCCGCTGCGGCTAGCCAATAACGGATTTCGTAATTATGAGTAGAAACCGGAAATACCATCCCCATATTAAAATCCTTACCCGCGCTTTTATATTCCTCTACCACTGGTTTCAAAGCATCTGCTGTAATGGGGTGGATTGGTTTACCATCTTTCATCGGTACATTGGGTTTCATCTTTTTCCATATTTCATTAGAAACTGTGATCCCGTTTCCGTTCAAATCCATGCTGTAGGGGGTTTGTATTTCGGCCTGAGTACCAAAACCAATGGTTGCCCCAATGGGCTGACCAGCCAACATATGAGCACCGTCTAACTCCCCATTGATGACCCTATCCAGCAGGATTTTCCAGTTGGCTTGTGCTTCAATGGTTACATACAGCCCTTCATCTTCAAAGAAACCCAACTCTTTGGCAATTGCCAATGGAGCCATGTCAGTGAGCTTGATGAAGCCAAATTTCAATTCTGGTTTTTCAACCTCCAAGGGAATCGTGCTTACTTCTTTGGTTCTGGTTTGGGTTTCAGAAGCACTGGTACTGGCGGTAGCCGTGCTGGTGCCACCTCCACCGCAGGCATAAAGCCCAATCAGCAAGCATAAGGTACAAGTACCCAGTAATAATCTTTTCATATGCTTTATGTTTATTGAAGTGTAAAAATTTGTTGAGTTCTTAAGTATCAATAATCCAAATCTAAGTAGTTGTGAATTAAAAACTAAGTATTTATACTTGTTTTTAATTTTGACACTTAATATTCTACGTATTATTTAAGTAGTTTTTAGAAAAATTATATTCGAGGGGCTATTTTGGTCTGTTTAGACGGTATAAATATTGTAAATAGGGTGTTATGAATATTTTGCCTGATTAAATTTGGTGTGATAATATTTTTGCAGTATAAACAGGTGTTTATCTGCGAGAGCCTAATGCTAGGATAAGCAAATAATTTGAGAAAATCCCTCAATGATATCAAATGTTTTTTACGTGCTCTTTTGATTTGTGACGTGAGCCTAATTGGCTTTATAAAGGCTTTTTGCTAAAAATCGTACTTTTTTTCCTGCTAAATTTACAATTTACGTAAATAATGAGGCTTTATGATGAATTTAATTACGTGTTTTTAAGTAAAAATACTTAAATAGTGTTTATAGTTGTAACCAAATAACAAAACTACTAGTCTAAAATGCTTATGTATAGAAAATTACCACTTCTGCTGCTTTTTCTGTTGACCGTATCATTATCAACGGTACGAGCACAATTTACCCTTACTGGAGAAATTAGACCCAGGGTAGAGTTCAGAAACGGATTCAAAACGATCAGTAGAGCATCGGACGATCCAGCTGCCTTCATTGAGCAAAGGTCTCGATTGTATTTTATATACAAACAAGACAAAATGAAGTTTAACCTCACCTTGCAAGATGTCAGGATTTGGGGAAACGTATCACAAATTTTCAAAGAAGATCCTGCGTTGAGTAATGTATATGAAGCCTGGGGGGAGTATTATTTCAACGAGGCGTTTTCGGTAAAAGCAGGACGACAGGCTTTGAATTATGACAATGCCCGCTTTTTAGGAAACTTGGCCTGGGCGCAGCAGGCACGCAGCCATGACGCATTGCTTTTTAAATATGAAGGCAAATCAGGGTTGAAAGCACACTTGGGGGGAGCTTTCAATCAAAATGTTCCTTTTGAGCCAGGAAAACTAGCTGGAACATTTTATTCTGGGGTAAACAACTACAAAACCATGCAATACTTGTGGCTACACAAGGCCTTTGATAAAACCGCCAAGCTATCAGCCTTGATTTTTAATGATGGGCGTCAGACAATCAAAAATGCGGGGACTCCTAATGCAGACACCACCATGAGTTATCGTCAGACTTACGGAGTGTTGGGAAGTGCCAAACTAGGGAACATCAAACTAGATGGAGAGTTTTATTATCAAGGGGGGCAAAACGCTGCCGGGGTGGATGTAGATGCTTTTCTGGGATCTTTCAGTGCCACCTATAAAACCAATTTAACCCCACTGACCATTGGCCTTGATTATGTCTCTGGTACCAACCAAAACGTGGATGGTAGTGTCAGTGGGAAAGACAATTCATTTAATCCGCTATATGGTACCAATCACAAGTTTTATGGGCTCATGGATTATTTCTATGTAGGAAATGGATTCAGCAATGTAGGACTGATAGACATCTTCTTTAAAACCAAGTTTAAATTAAGTAAAAAAGCCGCGTTGATCGCTCATTACCATCATTTTGAGAGCGAAGCAACCAT
>CALDJV010000523.1 GCA_937899305.1 uncultured Cytophagaceae bacterium | reverse complement strand
AGGCCACTTCTACCTTGGGCCGACAAGTCGCGGTAGATAGCATTATGTTTCATTATGAGCCCAAAGATTTCATCATTAAGGAACCTCATTACAAAGCGGAGTTTTTGGCTACTGACCCCGTAGGTTTGGGCGATGTTTATTGGATAAAAGCCTGGAAAAACGACCAATTTTTGGGGAGGCCGGGCGAAATGAACATTGCAGTAGACGGAGGCTTTACCGAGTCTCAGGCGGTAGATGGGCAAGCGTTTATGTTGCCCATTCGCCTCGATTTGATCAATCCTCTGGACAAGGTGCCCGACAAACAAAATGAGTTTTTACCGCCTTATTTACCTGGCGACAAGGTGTATGTAGAAATTCACTCTATCGACCGACAAGCCTTTGATTTTTTGTGGGCTGTGTATTACCACGCCAACCACCCCGGAGGGCTCACCGAATTGTTTACCATTCCGCTGGCCAACGCACCTACCAATATCAAAAATACTCAAAATTCGACAACCCAAAATTCGACAACTCAAAAGTCGACAACCAAGGTCGCTGGTTTTTTCAATGTAGCTGCAGTGGGCGCCAAAGCTCAAGTATTAACTCCAGAGATTGCCCGACAAGCTCGACAAAAATAATGTTTACCTGCCCGATGGGCTACCCAAACCCGTCGGGCACAAAAAATAAATCATATGAACACCACCGTCATTCAACAAAATACCCGCATGAAAGCAGTAGTGTGTAACCAATACGGTTCGCCCGAAGTCCTTCAAATCAAAGAAGTAGCCAAACCTACCCCCAAACCCAACGAAGTGTTGATAAAAGTGCGTGCGGCCACCGTAGCCGTGGCCGATGTCCGAATCAGAGGATTTGATGTGCCTCGTTCTTTTTGGATTCCTGCTCGCCTCAGTCTGGGCCTTACCAAGCCTAAGAACTCAATTTTAGGGGTGGAAGTAGCTGGAGAAGTCATCGAGGTGGGGGCAAAAGTCACCGATTTTCAATTAGGTGATCAGATTTATGGGTCAAACCTTAAGAGTTTTGGGGCGTATGCCGAATATGTGTGCTTGCCTATAGACGGACCCATTGCCAAAAAACCTACCAACCTAAGTTATGCTGAAGCAGCGGCGATGCCAATTGGAGCACGTACTGCGCTTCATTTTCTAAACCGAGCCGAGGTAAAACCAGGGCAAAAGGTATTGATTTATGGCGCTTCGGGTAGTGTGGGTACCTACGCCATACAATTGGCCAAATATTTTGGTGCTGAGGTAACTGCTGTTTGCAGCGAAGCTAATTTTGATTTGGTTCGATCACTGGGGGCTGACAACACCATCAACTATCGGGCTTCTGACTTTGCCCAGCAACTCGAAGCATACGATGTATTCTTTGAAGCGATAGACAAGTGCCCCTTCTCAATTGTCAAAAATACCCTCAAGACCAAGGGGATTTACCTGAATATAACACAGCCATTTCCAGGTTTTGCCAGATTGTGGACTCACCTTACTACTCGTAAAAAGATTATGATGGCCAACAATCCGCCGACTTCGCCCGAAAGTTTATCGTTTCTCAATGATTTGGTTGAAAGAAGACAACTCACTCCAGTAATAGATCGCACCTACCCATTGGAAGACATCGTAGCGGCTCATCGCTATGTAGACGAAGGGCACAAAAAGGGGAATGTGGTCATTTTAGTAGATTGATTTTGATTGTTTTGTTCCGCTTCGCTCATTGTTCTATTGTTACGCCTTCGGCTGATTGTTAAATGGTTGCACAAAGTGATGATTGATTGTTAGTTCCTTCGGCTTCGCTCAAGACTTCGGGTTACGCAAAGCGACGTATTATTTTTCATTTTGCGTTTTTCATTTTTCACTTAATTTTTACCAACTAAAGAAAAACTATGGACCGTCGACTGTGGACTGTGGACTAAAAAAACTCCCAACTAAAAAACCAAAATCATGAAAACAACTGCTTTTTTAAAATATCCGATTCCTGTTTTTTCAGCTCAAAAACAGCTTGAAAAGAAAATACTGATTCTAAAAACCAATATTCAAACTCCAGAACAAGTAGAAGAAATGGGTTCAGTCTTCCACAACCACTCTTTTGTCATCGGTTGGTCTATAGACACCGAAGATGTAGATTGTGTATTACGTATCGAGGCGTTTGATCCACTGACTGAAACTCACGTAATTGAAATGGTCGAAGATCAAGGTTTTTATTGCGATGTTTTACCAGATTGATTTTTTTGAGTTAATTTTCCTGAGAAATCAATGCACACTCAATCACTCTCGAATTTATGCAATACCATACTCTAGGAAATTCAGACCTCAAAGTAAGTGAAATCTCACTGGGCTGTATGTCGCTCAAAACTGCTGATGCCTTTCAGCAAATCATTCCTTCGGCTTTGGACCAAGGCATCAACTTTTTTGACACCGCCGATTTATACGACCAAGGACAAAATGAAGTACTGCTGGGCAAAGCTTTGGGCGCTCACCGAAAAGAAGTGCTGATTGCTACCAAAGTAGGCAATGAATTAAATTCGGATGGTACTTCCTGGAATTGGAATCCAAGCAAGGCCTATATTCTTAAGGCCATCGAAGCCAGTTTAAAGCGGCTGGGTACCGATTACCTAGATTTGTACCAATTGCACGGGGGTACGATAGAGGACCCAATAGACGAAACCATTGAAGCTTTTGAGATCTTGAAGCAACAAGGTAAAATTAGAGCCTATGGCATTTCTTCCATTCGACCCAATGTGATCAGAACATATGTCAAGAAATCCAATATTGCAAGCAACATGATGCAGTATAGTTTGCTGGACCGTCGCCCTGAAGAAACAGCTTTGGATTTATTGCACCAAAACAACATTTCGGTCATTACTCGAGGTACAGTGGCCAAAGGGTTGTTGGCCGGAAAACCAGCTGTCGACTATTTGGGCCATTCGGCTGCTACCGTAAAAGCTGCCTCAGACACTATTCACTCTTTGGCTGCTCAACATCAACATACCGCAGCCCAAATTGGTGGTCGTTACGTGCTACAACACCCCGCCGTGGCTTCAGCAGTGATGGGTTTTCGTACGGTTGAACAACTCAAAGATGGGATAGGCACCAACGATTTTGGTCCTTTATCAGCCGCTGATTATCAAATTTTGCAAAATTCGGTAGAAGCAAAAGTGTATGAGAAACATCGTTAAACAAGTCTCAATGACTCATTCAAGCCTAACAGGTAGGCTGTTCAAAATTGGTGAATTTCTTCCCCTGGTTTTTATAATCAAAAATAAAACATTGTATCGGTCATCAGTAACTTTTTCTTCCTCTTTACCATCGTCAGGATTCTTTAGTCATCCTGAG
>CALDJV010000522.1 GCA_937899305.1 uncultured Cytophagaceae bacterium | reverse complement strand
AAACATTCAATGAACTTTCCCTAAATTTTTTTAGGGTGGTTTTAAATACAATGGATGACATCATTGCAACCTATCTGGCAAAAGAAGAAAAGCTTTTTGGTGGGCGTTCTATATTTTACCTTTATACCCATCGGGTGCAGTTTGTTGAAGAGGCACCCCCACCCATAGCGTACAAGACTATACCCAGGCATTTTACGGTAAGTGAAGCCGTTGATTATTACAACGCAACTGAGGATGATAGGCTCATTCTTCAGGTATTTGAGGAAAATGACATCGAGAAACTTCAAAAAATGTATGCGTACTGGAGTCAACCGATGTGTTACCGGAAGTTGGTGACTGCACCTCAGCTGTTAGAGGGTATTTTCCAGCATTTGAGGGAAGAAGTATTATGTTACCAGGTAAGTATGTTTGTGGGAACCAATGCATTTTTTGGTTACCGAAGAGCTTTGTTTGAATTGCTCATTTCTCAACAAAATCCACTTTCTGCCCATCAAAAAATAGAAATAGCTTATTATTTTTTGGATGGAATGAGGAACATTTACCCTTCCGAAATGGAAGTGTTGAGAAGGTTATTGCTCAATGATAGTGCGATACCTGACCAAGATAAAGGTTGGGTGCTTGCGGTATTGGCGAAGTCAGATTTAGCAAATCCTGAGATAATAGTGGCTCTATTTGATGAATACCTTCAAAAATACCGGAACGATTTATTTACTCAAAGCATCACTGAGGAAGACCTCCAACTTGATATCGAATTGATTACCTCATTTTTGGCTCAGTATGGTAATCGTACTCACCAATCGCTGATAAAAAATGCATTGGAAGCCGCAGTAGATTATTATCGAGCAACAGGAAATGATTACAGCTATACTGAATTGATAGAAGGGTATGCCCGCATCGGGCAAAAAGAGGCGGTTTCTTATCTCCAGACACTTTTGATGGACTTTGGTGAAGAGGTTGTACAAGCTTTGGGAGTGGCCGCAGCGGGTACTAAAGACCAGGCATTGGTACAGCAACTACTGTCACATTATGAAGAAAGACCATATTTAAACGGCTTTGATTTGACTTTGACCATCCAGCAAATTATAGATACCTCAGATTTATCGGAAACCGCGCATCTTTACCCTCATGAAGAAGACCAGATAGCCGTAACGCGATTTTTGAAACACGTACATGCCACCAATGAGGAACTGATTGAAATGTTAAGGACAGCAGAGGTTATCCCGGTGGAGGTGACAAACGAGGAGTTATTGGAAGAGAGTGGGAGGTGGTCGGGAGGACGGGTGAAACATAGGGTGGAATATTTACTAGAAAAAGCGGGAGTATTGTTTTCTCATGAAACCTATGATAGAGTGCCTTCCTTGGAATATTCTTACCTACTGGAAAAATTTACTGCCTATAGTCGTGGGAAATTTTGCCCTGAGTATATTCAACAAGATCGTACGGCTAACCAGACGACTTTGATTCATTTCTATGTGGATCAAACAAGAGTATTGCTCCGGCCCGAGCATAAAAATTCTTGCGATTGCAGTACCATTGCGGCTGCGGTCAATTTGACGCTGTTTCGGCAGCAAAGTGTAGCTTATTTTCAGGAAGTAAAAGAAGGGCGTGGAACGGAAACTTATGTATTTGCTACTCCAGAACAAATGCAATTTCTCAGCCAAGAGTTTGGCCTGAGTCCTAAAGCGGCCAGTATTGACCTTGAGTTTTGGGAGTGTTTGCGGAAGGCCAAAGAAAATAATGGGTAACCATTTGTTGAGTTATTAGTATATTGATGATTGTACAATGAACTGATGAATATGGAAAATAATGATCTCAAGACTTTGACTAAATTCCTACTAGAGCAACTCCAACAACGCCCCGGAAACTATCTGAAAGAACCCAGTTTGTCAGCGCTGTCTACTTTTTTATTGGGTTATCAGGTAGGGCGAGCCCAAAGATATCACGATGATTTTTTTGGTGAACAAGGGTTTATTCACTGGTTATTGCACAAAAAAGGCAGCCCCGAAGTATCTTTTTGGGAAATAATATTGATGGAAGAGGCTGGTAATGATGAATTTCGGGCATTGGAATTATTCTTTGATTACCTTGAAGAATATCATCAAGACCAAAACCTTTGATGTTTTTGCAACTAATTTTAATTATTGTGATCCTTACTCAGGAGAATAAATATGTATCTCCATACTTTAAAATAAAATGATCAACATGAAAACCCATTTTACCATCATTCTATTGCTGGTTGCACCAACCGTATTTGGGCAAAGCAAGGTACGAGTCAATATTCCTACTGCCAAAACTGAGGCTGCTTACATTTGGCGAAACCTTCGGGACCTTGGCTTTTTCGAGAAGCATAACTATCAATTGAGTTTGCCCAAGGGGCCATTGATGGAGCAACTGAAGGCTAAAGCGCGTAAAAATCAATTGACTGACGAAGATTATGCAGCGCTGGAAAAATTTGTAACCAAGCAGGTATACCGCAAGGCAGACTATCAGGCGGGATACGAAGCCATTCAGAAAAACCTGCCTTTGTTAAATAAAATGGTCAATGAGCTTGGGCATATGAAGTTTCGATGGGCCTTTAAAATGTATAAAACCTATGAGGTAAATCTTACCTTATATGGGCCAGGGGGAAGTTATGATCCTGACCAAGGCTCCATCATCATTTTTACTACGCGCGACGGAAGGTTCAAGCAATATAAAAATCCAATCAATACCTTGATTCACGAAATTTGCCATATCGGCATAGAGCATTCAATCATTCACAAATACAAAGTACCACATGGACTCAAGGAGCGAATTGTGGATACCTTTGTGTGGTTGAATTTTAAACAATATTTACCCAACTATCGAGTACAAAATATGGGTGATCCCAAATTAGACAACTACCTGAAAAAGAAGCGTGATTTGCTCAACTTGTCAACCATTGTGCAAAAATTTACTCAAAAAAAATGAGGTAATGAGGACGATGCTATTCATTACAACCTAATCAAACGACTCAACAATTTCTTTATCCTATGACCAACATTTCAAAAGATACCTTGTGGAAAGGCATCATCGAGGACTTATTTGAAGATTTTTGTGCCTATTTTTTTCCTGAATGGGCCGCCGAGGTGGCGGACTTTTCTAAACCAATGGAATTTTTAGACAAGGAACTGGAGGCCATCGCGCCTGAAGCATCTTCCCCAAAACGCTATGCCGATAAGCTAGTCAAGGTATTTACCAAAACGGGAGATGAACAGTGGATTTTGATTCATATTGAGGTACAGGGTTATCAGGATGAACATTTTGCCCAGCGTATGTTTACCTATTTTTATCGGATTTTGGATCGCCACCAACAAAAAATAATGGCTTTGGCCATTTTGACTGATAATAACCCTGATTTTCACCCTCAAAAATATACTTATAAATACGAAAATACCACACATACGTATGCGTTTCCCAGTTTTAAAATCTTACAAAAAACGGAAGAGATGCTTGATGTTTCGGGAAATCCTTTTTCGTTGATTATGCTCACGGCTAAAAAAGCACTAAGTCAAGCCAACTTAACCGATAAAGCACAATTTATTTGGAAAAGGTCGTTGATTGAGGCGTTGAAAGAAGCCAATTATTCTAGGGAAAAGATTCACACAATTTTGGATTTTATTCGTTTCTACGTTAGATTCGACAAGGAAGAAAACCATCAAACATTAAATAAAAATATTCAGACAATATTTAAACAAAGACAAAATATGGGCATTCAAGAAGCAATTTTACAAGAAGTAAGAGAACAGGGACTCGAACAAGGTCTTTCACAAGGTATCGAACAAGGTCTTTCACAAGGTATTTCGCAAGGTAGCGAGCTTACTACTATTAAAGTAGTATTGCGCATGCACAAAAAAGGCTTCAGCCTT
>CALDJV010000521.1 GCA_937899305.1 uncultured Cytophagaceae bacterium | reverse complement strand
AGAGCATCGGACTGAAAATCCGTGTGTCGCTGGTTCGAATCCAGCTGGCACCACTTCAATGAACCAAGCCTTTCTTATTTTCAAGGAAGGCTTTTTCTTTGCCCTTCTGGTCATCTTTAACTGATGCTTTAGCCCATCTAAACTCACTGCATTTTGCCCTACGTTCATTTCTCTTACTTTTTGAAAATACGTCATTTCAGCTGCTCTTATTTTTTGTACTCTAAGCATTTCATATATCAATATTCTCAAAATGCTCGGTTAGCATACTACTATCAAACAAATCTAATCAATTCGATGATTTTTTGAGCAAATATGAGAGTCGATCCTGCTAATTTTGAATCATTCTAAACAGGTTGGATGGTTTTTAATAGAGATGGAAATAAAAGCCATTGAGTAAGCTAAAAGTTTTGCCGTAACGAAAAAAAAAGAAAAAAAAGTAGCGAAGCATTTGCATTTATAATCGGAGTTACTACCTTTGCACTCCCGATTGAGAAACAAATGGTGCCATAGCTCAGTTGGTAGAGCATCGGACTGAAAATCCGTGTGTCGCTGGTTCGAATCCAGCTGGCACCACTCATTCACTAAAAGCCTTTGAAACATCATTCAAAGGCTTTTTTATTTGCCTATTGTCAAGCACTTCCCCCTACCCCGTTTGTCTTTATACTCCAAGTATTCCACGTTCGCCAAATAAAACTTGAGACACTTCTGTCCAACCTGATATCATCATTTCTCTATCAATCACTTGCCTTGCAAATATACTACACCATTAACGGATCAATAGCTTTCAGAACTTGACCAAACAAGGATGAGTATCATAAGAAATGATGATTTGCCAAAACATCGAATAATGCTCCCTTACTACCTTTCTCAAATTCACTTCATTCAAACAAATAAAAGTTGGGCAAATCATTGATATATAAAATATTCATCGACTTTACAGTTAAATTCAAAATAAAAATCTAAAACCTCGACAAATGATTCTCTTTTTGGAAAAATAACTCCCAATCGTTCAGTCACTTAATAAACTATTGGTCACTTTAGACTTAAAATAGTATTATTTTACGATAAAATATTTTATTATTGCCTAAAATTATATTGAGAGTTGAAATTATATAATTACTAATCTCCTAAAATCAGAAAATCATTTTTTAACTTATTTATGAAACAGCTTGAAGTCTAGCCCATATTTCAGTTGAAGGTTTCTCTATTTTTCAAGGCCATATTTCGCATCAGCGGACGCTCTGTTTGGTTACTGAGCAGCTTTTGGTTGTATCCCAAGAAGATAAGCGCGACCTGAAATGATTGGATAACAAAAATTCAAGTGGTTTCTAATATTTACAATTACGTTACACTTTACCGACATGAGAAAATACCTCCTAATCCCGGTCATTGCATTGGTAATGGGCAGCTGCTCTACCCGCAATGAACAAAATGTTACTCCCGACCCTAATGCAAATACTGAGATTGTCTCCAAGGCTGTTCGCGACAAGATTATTGTTAACTACCTCAAAACTAAAGGAGAGTTTGAGTGGGCTTGGGTGGACAATCAAATCCTCTTTTCAGCGGTTACCGACAATAACGATGGCTCGCTTACTGTAGGATATCAGCCAGATGGTTTCGCAAATATTGACACCAGAATGCACGAAATCAATGTAAAAAGTAGTGAATGGGTCAATGCTAAAGAGCAAATCATTACCGATATTCAGGAAACTTATCAAAAATTTGGCATCACCCAAAAACGCGAAGAGATTGTGATTTCGGAGCATGAGGTACTCCCATTTTTTAAGGTAAAAGTTTCTATTGCCCAGGTAATAGATGTAGTAAGAGAATCGCCCAATGTGCGCTACGCAGAGCCTTCTACTTATCACCTCAATACAAGTGGTGGTCAGGGCAATCGCGTACAAAGTGCGGGTTGTAGCTCTGGTGGATCATCAGTAAGCAGTGCCGATTATAGCATTGCATCGGATGGCGCTTTAGAATCTTGGCATTTCCAGAAAAATGGCATTGACCGCGCCCTCCCAATTAGTAGAAAAGGACGTGGAATAAAAATTGGTGTAATTGATACTGGGGTTTCATCCAACCAATCTAAGTTAGGTAGTTCATTCAATAGCGGTTTCTCAAACGTGGGTCGTTCTTTGACTCGTAAAGGTACCTATGCTCCACCAGTATGGTTCTGGCAAAGACCTAAAATAGATGGTCCATACGACGACTGTGGTCATGGAACTTCTATGTCTGGGGTAATTGCAGCGCCACGCACTACCGACGGAGCACCTAGCGGGGTAGCTTATCAAGCCGACTTTGTTTCAGTAAGAGGTACCGATGATGTAGTTTTGAACAATGGCAGCGAACAAGATGGTGTATCTGATGCTTTGGTTTACTTGGCCAATCAAAACACCCACATCATTAGTATGTCTATTGGAAACCTATGGTCGGTAGGTCAAATCAAAGACGCAGTAAGATATGCTTATGGAAGAGGAAAATTGATCTTCAGTGCTGCAGGTACTTCTTTCTCTTGGGGCAATGACATTGTAGGGGTGATTTTTCCAGCCAATATGTCGGAAACTGTAGGTGTAACTGGTGTAACTGACCGCAGTGGATACAAAGAGTGCTACAACTGTCACTTTGGACGCAAGGTAGATTTTGCGGTAGTAATGCAGCGAGAAGGCGCCAATAGCCGTACTGCTTTGACTTTACGCATGAGTGGCAACTCACCCGATAGAGTAGGTGGATCGTCGGTAGCTACTGCTACAATGGCCGGAATTGCTGGTTTGGTGTGGTCTACGAATCCTTCTCAATCACGTAGTACGGTATTGCAACGTTTGAAAGAAGGCACTGACCTTTATCCTAGTCGTAATTCTAAATTTGGATGGGGTAAAATCAACGCTTACGAAGCAGTATCAAGAGTAAGATAGTATTCAAAAACGTAAAATAGACATCAAGTCATTATTTTAGAATATAGCCAGAGCAGCTTTGCTCTGGCTTTTTTATATCCATCAATATTGATTTTCATTAAATAAATTAATCCTTCTTACATTGCATCTGTTTTACTAGGTAAATCGTTTATTTTAGTGAAAAAATTATCGAGCTATTACTATTCATTATGTCATCATTCATAAAGTGTATTATAGGACGTATCATTTGGGTGTTCCTCTTCATTGTGGTTTATAACCTACCAGCTATTTCGCAAGATCATGAAGCCGCCGAGCAGCTTGTAAAAAAAGGGAATAGCAAAATCAGGGACAAACGTTACAAAGCCGCTATTAAAATGTATTCACTCGCCACCAAAAAGGATCCATCTTTTGCATTGGCTTATGAAAAAAGAGCAGAAGCTTATCAAGCTTTGAAAAAATATTCACTGGCAATCAAAGATTATACTAAGGCCATCGATTTGAACCACAACTTGGCCGCAGCTTATCGCGGAAGGGCCCTTACTGAAATATTGATGGAAGATTACAAGGATGCCATTGATGATTATACTGAAGCCATTAGACTCCATCCCAAGGACACATTTTCGTTTTATAACCGAGCGGTCTCTAAATACCGTATTTCTGACCATCGTTCTGCATTGATGGACATCAATACGGCTTTGAAACTCAACCCATTTCGCCCCGAATTTAATTACTATCGTGGCTTGATTAGAGTGGCTTTGAAAGATGTAAAGAAATCACTGAAAGACTACAACAAAGCTTTGCGCCTCAACCCGCGTTATGCAGCTGCTTACCACCACCGAGGGCTTGCTAAAAACTTGCTGAATTATGATGGCGCACTGACCGATTACTCAAAAGCGATCCGTTATAATGAGGTATATCACGAGGCGCTTTTTAGTCGGGGTAAATATTTTGTACAGGAAGGAAAAAACAATAAAGCCATTGAAGATTTTACCAAGGCCATTAAAATTTACAATAAGGACGAACATTACTTTGCCCAAAGGGCGTTGGCTCATGAACAAAACAAGGACTTGAAATCGGCTCTGAAAGATTTGGATAAAGCGGTGGCATTGGATGGACGAAATTTGGGATTCTATTTCCGTAGGGCCAAAATCAAGGGTTTATTGAAAGATTTTGAAGGAGCCATCAAGGACATCCAATTCATTATAGACGAGCAACCCAATAACCACGAGGCCTACATTCAAAGAGGAACCATCAAGGAAATTAAACTAGATTATAATGGGGCCTTGGCCGATTTTGACAAGGCGCTCTCGCTCAACCCCAAAGATCCAGAAATCTACAATCATCGGGGGGTGATCAAATACAAATCCAGAAATTATGAAGGGGCCTTGGTCGATTTTGATAAGGCCATTGCCATTGATCCATTGAATAACAAAGCCTTTTATAACAAAGGAATGACACTTTTGTATATGGGCAAAAAGGATGAAGCTTGTAAAACATTGCGTAAAGCAGGCGAATATGGGCATCCCAAAGCTTATAAAATAGCTCGTAAATATTGTAGCTAACGAAGTTGATTAGCGTTGTTTAGGATGCTTTCTTCAATCAAATGAGTACCCCAAAATAGACCATTGGCTCCATAGCTCAGTCACTGCCGGTTAATTGAAGATAAATTATTTGGGTAGGTGCGATCTCAAATACCAAGTCAACTCCTACAATGCTGTGGAATGTTCGTTTACCATTTGCCTTGACAACATATGCTTCCGAAGCTTTGTAGAGCAGGTTATCTTCCAATAAGGATAGAAAAATATCAAATGCATTGATGTAATGGTAGTGCAGGTCTTTCACCAAATCGTTGACTGAGTAGTCTAAACCTTCGTTGTTTCCTTTGGGAATCCTTCGGGTCAAATTGGCCATGAGTTCTTCTTTGATCAACGATTTCCAATGCAATACACTTTCCAGCTCAAACTGGTACTCCCCTTGGGAACGGCCAAATAATTTGTAAGCCTGGTGGTCTATTGATGTAACCAAATCACCCGCCAACAAATCAATCGCAAATAATTTATAATTCATACCAATCACCGAATAGGAATTGAACAAACTCAATGCATCCAGATATCCATTCAAATACAATACGGTTGAATTGATTGTGTTTTGCTCTATTTCTTCTATTATAAAATCTCTGGTATCGCTCATGATTGATATAACTCTATTGATTTCTCAGGCTGTAGCCCAATGTCGTTTAGTTAAGCAAAATAATATCGATTAAAGAACACTGATCAACGATTTGAGAAGGAGTCTGACGTCCTAAAATAAAGCCAGTGAAAGTTTTTCCTTCATTATTCGATATTCGTTGATTGACATTCAAAATTCATTTTTGTCACAGCAATCCTTAACTTTTACTAGCACTGGGCCCTGCTTGTCGCAAGGTTTCCTGAATTTCGTTCAAAGACCCGTGTTGCTGAATCGTTGCAATCAATTGTTGTAAGCGCTCATACCAGGCCTGATAGTGAGTCCCTTCTTTTAGCCCAAATGTCTTTTTCTCTACCGAGTCGTACAAATAAGTTGCACAAAACCCTTGAATGTTATCCACCATTTGTTGCTGGACCGCAGCCCAACCATCAGTACTCTCCCTCATTACCTGTTGCCACTCTTCTACCCTTTCTTTCCATATTGCTTCTAACTCAACCACCGAATGACTGCCTCCTTTTACTGTAAACTTTTGTTGTAATATTCTTTGTAATTCTTTGCTATCCATATCCAGCTCAATGTTATAATAATTGTATTATGTTAAGTTAAATGCAAAAAAAAATAATCGCTACAAACGAAATCCCATCACCAATATATCATCTACTTGGTCATGGTCATTCATCCACTCTTTCAAAGTATCTTCAAGAATTTGCTTTTGTAATTCCAGCGGCTTATTCGAGATCTCAAACAATAACTTACGAAACCGTTTTACCATGAACTTTCGGCCTTTGATACCTCCAAACTGATCTTGATAACCATCAGAAAACAGGTAAAAAGTAGTACTGTCGTATTTTTTAGGTGATAAGTTGACAATTTTTTTCTTGAATACTACTTCTTCAATCAATTGATATCCCCCAATAGACATGACATCACCCTTGATTACCTGCAACGCCAACCCTGACTCTTCTGGTTTAGTAGTGGCATCTATTTCCCAATCTTTGGGTACTTGCACCAAATACAATGGATTCTTGGCTCCAGCAAATTGCATGATCTTTTTATCTTTGTCTATCACTACCAAGGCCACATCCATGCCATCATGGCTTTGGGTTTCTTCTTGCTTGAGAGCCTTTCTTACTCGTAAATGCAATTGGTTCAGAATTTCATCGGCCTCGCTAATCCCCAATTCATTGACAATTTCGTTGAGCAAACGACTTCCAATCATACTCATAAAAGCGCCAGGCACCCCGTGTCCGGTAGAGTCTACTGCTGCCACAATAATCTTTTCGCCTTTTACCCCTTTGAATACACGATGCACCCCTTCAAAGGTCATTTTCTCTTCGTATACGGGTTGGGGATTGGTTTTAGCAAACCAGTAAAAATCTCCACTCACAATATCACGGGGCTTCCACAAAACAAAGTGTTCGGGAATATAATGCCGCATTTCTTCCTCCAGTGGAAGCACAGCACTTTGAATACGCCGCGCATAGTTGATACTATCCGTAATATTGGTATTCTTGTCTTCGATGAGTTGATTTTTCTCGGCCAATATCTGATTGGTTTTTTGCTTTTGGCGATTGTTGCGAAACAAAAAAAACGTGATTGACACAATCAACAAAATCCCTACAATGAGCGCCGTATTTCTCAATTGGTGTTGCTCTATCTTCGCTTGTTGGGCCTTGATTTCTAGTTTTTGTTCTCGGTTTTTACTTTTCTGAATTTCAAGCTGCTTTTTATTTTGTTCTACTTCATAATCAGCCTTAATCTTGGCCACCAACTCACTTTTTTCCTTATTGAATATACTGTCCTTAAAATTGATGAATTGCTGATAATACTCTAGGGCACGTTTGTAATCTTCAACTTCGCGATAATATCGAGATAAAAACTGATAACTATTACGGAGTAATTCTACCGATCCTATTTCTTTGGATAAATCCAACGCTTCTTTGAAATATTGCTCAGCTGCGTTGTAATTTTTCATAGTGAGATAAATATTGGCAATGCTGAAAGTAGAATATACATATCCATTTTTATTCCCGAGTTGCCTCTCCAGTTTCCTCACTTTGGTTTGATTCTGCAGCGCCTTGTTCATATACCCTATGCGCTCATAAAAAAAACCCAAGCTCCCCAAAGCATAAGTCATACCTTGTAAGTTGTTGTTCTTTTTGAATATGGTATAGGCCATTTCATAAGAATTTTTTGCTGAATCAATCTGCCCCTCATCGCTATAAATATGGCCCAAGTTATTAAAAGAAGTCGCCATCAAATTTTGGTCATCAATTTTCTGATAAATTCTTAGGGCTTTTTGGTAATTAGATTTGGCTTGGGGGAAGTCGTTCAATCGGCTGAAAACAGTGCCCATATTATTATAAATATTGGCTTTGATACGAGGATCTTGACTACCTTCGGCGGTGGTCAAACCTTGATAATAAGTCTTGATGGCTTGATCATAATTGCCTTGTTCACTGAATACCGTCCCAATGCTTCGATAGGCATTGGCTATTCCGGCTTGGTACCGAATTTTTTGAGACAACTTCAAGGCTTTTTCAGCATAAGTCTTTGCTTCTTCGGTATCTACATAAGTATATGCTCCGCTCAACTTGATCAAGACCTTCGCCTGTAGCGTATCCTCCTGATTTTCGTTCAGCAAATTCCGTAAGCTATCTATTACTTTCTGTTGACCAAAAGCAGACGATAACGTCAACAAAAATGACAATGTAAAAAGAAATATGATTTTGTTTCGTATTGGCATAAGAGACATATGCAGTCACGATAGTTTCTAAAGAGTAATATTACAAATTTTTTAGTGATATGCCAGTGTATTTTAGAATATGTTCAAAATTTAGACCAGTGCTCGGAAATAATGGTCTAACCAGATAATAAAGCGCAATAAAGGCATTATTTCCATCTAAAATTCATTGAAAAAAGCTAATTTATGAATCTACCAATACTATGAATCATAGAGGTAAACGACCCATTACCAAATCATTGCACTCCTGCCAGATTACAGTCAACAACCAGGCTTCGGTGAAGAACTCGATCAGGAAAAACTATCATTTGGTTCTTTGTCTTATTCTAGATAAAATAAAACACAAAGGTATCCCCCACTGGAGACATTCAGTCAGGCGTAATGTTCTGAAAAAAAACCTTTTCAACTCGTTCAACCTCAAGATGAAAAAACTTTTTTTAAAATGTCTATTTACCCTCATGTTTGTGGGGATATCGTGTTGTCTACAAGCCCAGCCAGGGCCCTATACGCGTTGTACTCTGTTTTTTACCACCACTGGGGGCCCAGTTCGAGGTACTGAATTAGCATTGACTTTTTCTACTTTAAGGCGAGTAAAAACATCTAAAAAGAGCGCATTTTGGGGATTGGATCAAACAAAATACTATGGATTGCTCATACAAATGAATGATCTTGATAGTGACTTGGGTATACAAACACCGAATCGATACCATAAAGGGCATACTTTTCACGTAGAATGGAATAAAAAACGAGAAACCAGCATTGACGTGTTTTTATTCCCTATTCCTCCAAAACAACGTTTTAAAAAAGAAATTTTGATCAATGCTTTCTATGTAACCCACGTACAAATGATGATTCCTGAAACCAATAAACAAGGATATTCACACAATGACTATATATTCACCGTACCATTACAACGAGGGAAATATGTGGTTGACTTTTTCGATTTAGATATTCCCCCTGAACAACTTTCTCGTATTACCAAATATTGGAAACCCCAAAAACATCCTACTAAAATGTATACTTTCCGAGTACGTTAAATGTAGATATAAATGATGGTTTGATCCCATTAGGGAAGGTGTACACCCAGCACCAACACATCGTCTACCTGCCGATGTTCTCCCATCCAATCCAGCAATTGTTCTTCTAAAATCTGAGCTTGGGTCTGCATCGGTTTGGGGTGAATTTCATGCAATAAGTTCTTGAATTTACGTGACATAAACTTCCTGAATTTCTTCCCGCCAAATTGGTCTTGAAAACCATCAGAATAGATATAAAAAGTAGTGGGCTTGGAAATGTCTATGGTATGTTTCTGGAAGGACTGCTCTTCTTCGTGGGCGTAGCCACCTACCGGAAATTTATCTCCTTTGATTTCAAACATTTCGCCATCTTGCATGTAAATCAACGGATTTTTGGCCCCAGCAAACTCCAAAGTCTTGGCTTGCTTGTCGATCACCACCAATGCCACATCCATGCCATCGCGGTTGAGGGTTTCTTGTTGCTTGAGATCCTTTCGAATGCTTTGATGCAATGCCTCCAGAATTTTTTCGGGGGAAGTCAATTTTTGCAAACGCACAATTTGGTTGAGATAAGCATTGCCAATCATAGACATAAACGCGCCAGGAACTCCGTGTCCGGTACAATCTACCGCAGCCAACACCATTTTAGTGGCTTCCTGTTGAGAGGTATCTCCCGAAGGAAACACCTCGGCAAACCAATAAAAATCGCCACTGACAATGTCTCTGGGCTTGAAAAACACCATCGCATCGGGCAATTTGCTGGTGATTTGGGCCACTGGTGGCAACACTGCCTCCTGTATTCTTTTGGCGTAGTTGATACTGGAAGTAATCTTGAAATTCTTGTCAGTCAACTCTTCGGTACGTTCTTCTACTTTGGTTTCCAGATCTTTGTTCAAATTGCGATACTTGGTCACCAAGCGCTCAATCCCAGTCGTCATCGTTTGAAAAGACGCAGTCAGGTCTCCAATTTCGTTGTTGGCTTTGGTATTGAAATCTACCTTGAGTTTACCACTGGCTACTTGTTTGGCTACTTCATTGAGCTGAAGCACCGGTTTGAGCACCGTTTTGCGTACTACCCAAGCCACCACAATCAAGGTAACAATGATTAGAATAAGGGAAACAAGCATAAAATTAATGATCAAGTTCCCAGAACGGTTGGCTTGCCCAAGCAATTCCTGGTTTTTACTCCGAATGAGGGGCTGAATCTTTTTGTCCAGTAAATTATCAATCTTATTCAACGATTGGTGAAAATCCTGCATCAGGTTATACTGTACACTTTCCAAACGCATGAGTTCGTTTCCCAGGCTGACCGTAATCGTAAAATTTTCGTTCATCTTGGCCAACCAATCTTTGTCCGGCCGCTTGGTTTGAAGGTAGTTGTCTTCAAATCGCAAGTATTGTAGTTTTTTGTTGGTAATTTTCTGAGCGCTCATCGAATCCTTGATGATTACATAACTTTCAATGGCGTTGAGCAACTCTTCGTTGAGGCTGTAAAAATCAGAAATAACCTTGAGCTTGTTTAATATATCGGGGGTGGGTTTGTCAATGTATTTTTTAAATAAATCATCTATCAGCTCGTCTTGTACCGTCACCATGGTTTGCACTGCAAACAGTTTCCCGTGCTTCTGGGTAGATATTTTGACGGCATTTTTGGTAATTTTCTTGAAGTTTTCGTATTCCTTTACCAATGTTTTACCATAAGCCACCTCCTGATCACTCTGCGCATACTTTTGATATAAGGCAATGTGTTTGTCAAAGTTTTGCTGAAACTTAGCGATATTTTCGGGTTGGATATAATTGTGATTGTCTACATAGTCCAACAATGAATTGGCAATATTAGAAGCTATGATTTCAATCTCGAGGACAGTTTTTTCAAAAGGCTCTTCCAGGTTTACTATCTGCTCAATGTCTTGACGCATTTGATTGATTTGGGTAAAAATAATGATCCCAACAAATGACGCCACGGTGACCGTAACAATAATAACGGTGGTAAATAATTTTTTCAGACTCATAAAAACAGCACTTATAGAGTGGTCTTCCTTAATTTGAGAACTTATCTTAGCAAGTTCTTATACCTGATCTTTTGGCTTATTAAAACGCATCAAAGATGCCTAAACACAGTAAATGTAAAATTTTTCTTGGTGAATATTCGCATTCGTTTTGCCTAGGCGAGTCATCATTTCAAGGCTTCTTTTTTAAAATACTGTAAACCAAAGGACTAGCTCAATACACAAGCTGTTTAAAGAATTGTTAAAAAACAATGGCTACAACTTAAGCCCCATCACCAAAATATCGTCTCGTTGTTCGGTTTCCTCCATATGCTGCTTCAGTTGCACCATCAAGGTTTCATATTGTTCTTCCATGGGAAAGTGCCCAATAGATTGTAAAAGTTTGTGGAAACGAGCTTTGCCAAATTTTTTCCGTTTTTTATCATTCTGGTCTATATAACCATCACTGGTGAGGTAAATACTATCCCCTTGATAGAGGGTAATCTCGTGGTTAGTAAAATCCCGGTCAAATGTTTTAACCCCTCCTACGTGCATCCGATCACCTTTGATCTCCTGCAAAGTTCGGGTAGCATCTCTCACAAAATAAAGAGGACGGCGTGCCCCAGCATAAGTAATGCGTACCTGCATGTGTTCTCCATATTCCAACGCACAAAGGCAAACATCCATCCCGGTATCGC
>CALDJV010000520.1 GCA_937899305.1 uncultured Cytophagaceae bacterium | reverse complement strand
CATTTACAACGGCAATTGCTCCAAAACGCATCCGTTTTTTTGGAAGTACAATCACTGGAAGACAAAATCAAACAAGCCGAAATAGCCCATTTTGTACAAAATGGCACTTCATTGACCGCCGAAGATATCAAATCCATTGTAGATCATTATGGTCAAAGTGAAGTAGTTCTCGAAGCCGTGGACCAACCTCACTGGACAGCTAATGTACCTTTTTGGGGAGACGAGTTTAATCAGTGGACGACTGAAGAAAAATTGGTGTTATTGCTGGCGGCGTTGCCCCACGTACGCCCTACTCTACTCAATTCACTCATCCAACAATTGGCAGAAAACGCTGCCAAACTCCCTGGAAAAATAGCATCCCAAGGGGTTACATTTTTGCCTACTGGAAACACCGCCCTGTTTTTACTGGCGGGTAATGCCCCTCAACAAAGGTTACATTGGCAAAGGTCTTTGTTTAATGTGCATCATGAATTGGCCAAACGAGGCATTCTAAAACTACAAGAAGTGCCTCCTGGCGAACCTATGATGGATGGTTTTCTCAAGCTCTCTGAAGAATACTTGCATTGGTTTGTCAATGGTACCGATTTCAAGCCTGTAATGGATGCTAGTTTTCCGGCAGAACAGTTAACTACTCAAGTCAAATGGGACGACTTGATTGTTCCTGACAAAACCCAACGAGGCATTCAGGAATTACTGGATTGGACTCAAAACTTTGCTTCACTCAAAGCTCAGGCTCATTTTTGGGGCGATCGCAAGGGCTACCGCTGCCTGATGTATGGCGCACCAGGTACTGGTAAAACGATGATGGCTCGCTTGCTTTCTAAAACCGGTCCACGGGAGGTCTGGCGGGTAGATGCCACTCGAATCGTAAGTAAGTTTGTGGGAGAAACCACCAAAAATCTAAAACGCATGTTTGAGGTAGCTCAACATCAAGATGTCATCATATTTATAGACGAAGGCGAAGGGTTATTCTCTAATCGTAGTCAGGAAGCCCGCAATGCACAAGATACTTTTGTAAATCAAGACATTGGCTATTTATTACAAGCCATTGAAGAATATCCAGGTATCATACTGGTAGCCACTAACAATCTCAGCAATATGGATGACGCTTTCTTGCGGCGCTTTGATACCCGAATTGAGTTTGAACTACCCAATGATCAAATGCTCTATCGCCTTTGGACTCAAGCACTCCAATCGTTTGAGCTGGATGAGTCAATCGATTTACAAACCCTGTCTTATTACCAAGCCAAAGAAAATCGCGTTAAAAACAATGAACATTTGCAAGTAACTGGGGCCAAAATTGCACTGGTACGAGATTACCTAACGATGCAAGCTTTGAAAAAAGACAGTTGGCAGTTAACCGCTCAAGAATTGGTGTTGGCTCTAAAACAAAAAAAGGTAACCATTCCTCGTATATGAATTGTTTGCAAAAACCACGAAAAAATCAACACTCCTCCTATTTTTACCTTGGCAAACCATGAAAAATCATTTTCCCTTGCAAGCACACCATGACCATCTCAAAATCAAACAATTGTTACAGTCTGGACAAGCGGTCAATGTAGCACTGGCCAATCAATTGTTACGTGGGGCAGGCTGGCAACGCTGGCAAATACTTTCGTTCTTTGGTTATTACCTGCCCATCCAGCGTACCCATCGACTAGGCGTAGGCATAAGTTATATAGATTACAACTACCAAACCCTGTGGACTTGCCAATTGGATGGAATCACTTTTGAATTGATCGAGGAATCGGAAATATTACTTTACCTAAAGACCTGTTTGCTCATCAATGATCAATTCCATTACTTAGATACTGAGTTTACAGACCGGAAAATCACCCGACAACAGTGCAACCAAAAACACCGTGATGCCTGGGTGCGTTACCTCTTTGAGCAACAAGAATTTATAGAAAGTTTGTGGGATTGAATACATCGTTTACTTTTGGGCCATTATGTTATATAAACTCGAACTGCTCCATGCATTTTTTAAAACAAATTTTTAGCGACGCTGAATTCTCCCAAGCCACATCCGACTCGATCATTTCACAGTTTAAGCGAGTAACCCTCAAGAAGAATGACTTTTTTCAACAAGAAGGCAAAGTAGCCCAATATTATTATTTTATTCAAAGTGGCTTTGCCCGTTCTTATGCAGTAGACGCTGACGGCAACGACATTACGACTAATTTTTATAGTGCAGGTGATATTTTAATTGACTGGTACTCTTTTATCCAAAAAACACCCGCGCTTGATTATATTCAAGCAATGAGCCATTGCGAGAGTTGGCAAATCGAGTTCAATAGTTTTCAGCAAATGTTCAGTACCATTGGTTCATTTCGCGATGCTTGCCGTGCCCGGCTGGTCGGTAGCTACTTTCAACTCAAAAGACAAAGCGTTGCTATGATTACTCAAACAGCCAAAGAACGTTACCTTCAGCTATTGATCGATAAACCACAAATTGTACAGAGTGTGTCGCTCAAACACATTGCTACTTATTTGGGTATTACAGATACTTCTCTGAGTAGGATTAGAAAAGAAATTGCCGAAAATATGTAGGCAAGGCAATTGTATTTTTGGGGAATGTCTTTCATTGCATTTGGTTTTCTTGTCATAGGGCAAGATTTTTCTCCTTGTTTTCTCTCATATTTGTTATAGGTTATTTCAAGAGATAAAATACACTAAACAATACACCATATGCTCCCATCC
>CALDJV010000519.1 GCA_937899305.1 uncultured Cytophagaceae bacterium | reverse complement strand
AAGTGACCTGATAATCCCCAAAAGCACTCATAAAGGCTACCATCTTCGTTGGCCTCCCTTCGGAAAGACCACCGAAGGGGACAGGCAAAGGCATTATTTCGTTTTTAACAAAACGAGTTCATTCTCTGGTTTAAATTTCCCTATCTCAAGACATCAGTTCCCAAACTGATGCCAGTGCTTGTACCATCCTCCTTGGTCTCCCTTCGGAAAGACCAAGGACTTGAGTGATTTTATATGAAAATAACTTAGTGTCTATAATACTAGGTTGTGTGCACCGTAACTATTTTCTTGTAACTATTTTTGTAGTTACAATACTTTGGTTACACCTTACCCAAAACACTAGATACGATTGACCATTATGGACGTTTTAATCATTACCCGAGAAGGCTTTCAAGTAAGCCAAAAAGCACTGAGTGAGTATTTGTTGGTATCGGAAAGTTTACTGAAAATGGCCGAGACTGATCGACGAATGTTACCAGGAAAAAAAATGCAGGAATTGTGGGAACTACACAACTACCTGGAACCCTTAAAACCACTTGAGGCTCTTTCTACGGTAGCCCTTTACCAACAGGACGAAGCACAAGCCTTGCAACCCTGGATTAAAGAGCAAATCACGGTGTTGCGCTTTCGTCAAAGAAAATTGAAGGAAAAACTAGCCAAGCAACAACTTGCCTATCAAAAGTATTTGCGGGTCTTGGATGCTTTTACCAAGGCCAAGGCTCAAATGGCCCATCAAACCCAACATCAGCAAAGTTGGCTAAAACTATACGCCAGAGAGACCGCAGAAAGGCTCGAGAAAAACGGCCGCAAAGCCCAGATTCAAGTCGAGATAAAACTGGACAAAATAAAGCAGGAGTTGGAGGTTTTGGAGGGGTATTTAGATGGCAACAAGTAGGGATTGGTAAAGGCATCTTTGAAAGCCTGTGAATGAGCATCCCTCCATTTTTGGCTATTTCTGATCAACGTCCAGAGGTGGGATTCCTCCAATTTTTTTGATATGCGCTCCTATTTTGTCAGCAAAAAACCGTGCTCCATTGTTGTTAAAATGACAATCATCGTAAAAGTATTGACTGCTTTTGGGGATGTCCTGGGCCAAATCGTATAGATGTACCTTCAAGTCTTTAGCTACCTTTCTCATGACATCATTGTATTGCTCCATCACCTGGTTCATTTGTTTTTCGTGATACTTTTTACCTGCAATGAATGACATCCAATGTCGTTTGGCCATTTGAGGCTCTACTTTACTAGCCCAGGTGGTGGCTTGAGTCACCAATATCAATTGAACATGATTGGCCTGACAAATACCTGCAAAAGCCCGAAGGTTTTTCTCGTAGGCGGTATAATTGAACTTAAGTTGCTGAAAATTACCCTGAGGCAAACCGTTACGATATTTGATTCCTGCCTTGTAATTTGACTCGGTGGTGTTTTGGATAGAACCAGTTTTGAACAAATAAAACATTCTTCGATAAATCTGGAGATTGGCCAACAACGCCTTGATATGATTTTTGGTTCCCCCGTTTTTTGTTACATTATAAGCATGGGTATAATCATGAATCGCACTTTTGAAAAGATCGTTGACTCCGCAAAAGAGTATGATTAAGTCCGGTTTCAAATGTATAATTCTATGACTTAGCATGGCTACATGATCAGTAGTAATGTCTCCAGACTTGCCCGCATTGAATGCCTCGATCTTGTGGATGGATAGCTTTTTTTGTAAAAGTGTATGAGGTGCTTTCTTTTCATCTATAAGTATGCATTCGGTGGTGCTACCACCTATCATAAAAATCCGATATCCTTCTTTAGGTTTATTTAAATCAATGTTGGGACCTCGAAACCCATAATTATTAAAAGATGCTCGAGCAATAGAATCTACAAAAGGAAGCCCTTCATTAGATGCCACCTGTTTGGTTTGATGGGGCTTAAATTGAGAAGGGATGTACAACTGTCGTGACAGAGAGCGATCATACTCATGGGGGTTAGGTACAGGAGCCAACCGTAATATAAGCTCTATTGCTACTAGCATGATTATAATTACGGGGATCGTGATTTTGACGAAGTTTTTCATTGAAAGTACAAGTGTTTACGAGTATCCTAGTGAATAATAATTACTATGATAGTGCTTCATTCATAAAACTTATTCTACATAAAAACCTTCAATTTCGGGTTGTCGATATTTGAGCCAAAATCTCTGCAAAGCTTTGATTTCATAAGGGAAATTATAAAATCCCAATTTATAACGAAACATACCTAAATTACGCACTACCAAGCGTTGAAAGCGAGAAATTTTAAAATCAGAAGCCGTAGGATATACTGCATTCAATACCGTCTCAAAGTTTTTAATTTTGTCTACCATTGTAGGCGTAAGCCAGGGAGTCAAGGGATTTTTTCTTAAATCAAAGTTGAGCCAATCGGGCGATAGCCAATCTTCCAGAGTTTGAGGAAACTGAAACCCCGATTTTTTCACTTCTTCGTACATCTCTGAGCCCTCTTGTGGTACCGGACTGTATACATAAATGATAATTTCGGTGTCAGGGTTGATGGATTTGATTTCTTTGATAAACTGGATGTCGTCATCAATTTGTTGCATGACTTTTTCGGGGGTTTCGGCCGGAAAGCCTAATACAAACGAGTATTCAGGAATGATTCCAAACTTACCAAGGCGAGCGGCAAATCGTTTCATTTGTTCGGCGCTTTGAGTACCTCCTTTGTCTATTTGGTCCAATAAATCATCGTTGCCCGTTTCGGCTCCCAGAAAAATCATTTTGCAACCTGCTTCTTTCATCAACGCCAAGGACTCATCTTTGTATTTGTCTATAGTATCAATGCGGCCCTCGCCCCACCAGATAAGGCCTTCGTCTTTTACTAGTTTGGCAAATTCTACAACTCGTTTTTCCGAAACAAAGAAGTTATTGTCATGAAATTCAATCGCATCAGCCCCGTATTTGTGCTTCAAATGCATAATATCCTGATACATTTTCTGGGCCGATTTGCCCTTCCAACGGGCTTTAAAAATGGGTACAATCCCACAGAACGAACAAGTAAAAGGACAACCAAAACTAGAATGATAGCCAATGGTTTTTTTTCCTAAAAAAGTCTTGCCCAAGTAGCGTTCTACTGGATAAAATTCATTCAAATAGTCATAAGGCAAATCGGGCAATTCATTGTAGTCGAGGATGGTATCTTTTTTGGTTTTCACGATTTTACCCGCTTGTTTAAAAATCAAGTTGTTGATATCATCCAAAGGTTGTTGATTTTCGAGTGCTTGCAACAGGCCTGGAAAAGCATAATCCCCCAATCCATTAATGACATAATCCACGTAACCGGAGTTCATGGCCACCTCGTATTGATTAGAAGCAAAGTACCCTCCCCAAATATTGATTACTTCTGGATATTCTAGCTTTATTTTTTTTGTGTAGGGAATGGCTTGCGAGAGCTGGGGGCCTGGCATGACGGTACACCCAAAGTATTTAAATTCTCCGGTTTTGAGGTATTTTTCAATGGTAAGCCATGGGTCTTTTTCCATATTACCATCTACCAATACATACTCAAAGCGACCATGAATAGACGCTCCTATTTGAAGAATACTATTGGGTATTCTAAAACCGTGGTTTGCACTACGAGGATTAAATAAAATTACCTTGTTTGCCATCATATTATTGTAAAATTCTATTGAAGTTTTGAAGGGTGCTAAAAGTTGATTTTTTTGAACATACGTTGCGCAATTTTTTTGCAAAAATCGGGAGTATAATGAATCTTATCTATAAAGGGATATCCTTTTTCTTGAGCGAGCATGTCCCCCAAAAAATAAGCCTTGTCAATGGTTTTTACGCCTTCTTTCAGTGCAGGATAAGATTGGGCAAACCGCGTGTCTATTCCCAAATCTTCCTTGGCACAAATTGGGTCATTTTTACGGTTGGGGTAATTATAGAAAGGCACTGGTTGTACAAAAAAATAACAATCTATGTCGTACTGAGCACATAGTTGTTTCACCGACCCAATCAATTGTTGATAGTTTGATACTACCTTCTCCACCACCGCTGCTTTGCTTACCCCGGTAGGCAATTGATAAGCGGTATTAGGAGGAGCCTTAAACAGTAATTTGTAAATGTTGGTTTGTCTAACCAGTTTTTTGATTAAGTTTTTACGAGAAGTTGCCTGGGGAGACAATAGTTGCTCGTTTGTTTTGGTAAAAAAAGGTGCTTGATAATAGGTAGCACTTAGCCCTAATATATCGTTGAGGCCATCCAAAAAGATAACCTTGTCTGGTTTATGTCCTTGTGAAATGAGATTAATTAGTAATATGTATTCCTGATAGCTAAAATATGCAGGCAAGCCATGATTATAAACCATTACTGGTATTTGCTTTTGGCGACATATTTGGGTAAAAACAGCCGGAATTGTTTCTTTATCGGTTACTCCCAAGCCATACATTGTAGAGCCTCCCATAAAAAAGACTTTCGTTGCCTGGGTAGTATCTGGCAGA
>CALDJV010000518.1 GCA_937899305.1 uncultured Cytophagaceae bacterium | reverse complement strand
GGTATTTGGTTGTTTAACAAGTGGGTTAATCGATTAAGTAACTGTTCAAAATAAGTGTCAGATTTTCGGAAAAAGTTTGTTTGCCAGACGACTTTAAAAATCGGCTAATAGCATCGCTATTTGGCTACTTTTAAAGGAAGTATGGTGAGCAAAATTGAAGTGAAAACCGACAATTATTGCATAACTGTTACTAAAAATCAGGAAGCGATACTTTTGGCTTCCCAAAGTTCTTGACGATGTTCTAAGTATTACATTACAACATGTATAGACTTGTTGATTTTATTGGATAAGAGGGATTGAAGGCAAGGTAAGTTGCATATTTCTCTATTTTTTTACGGTTATTGGTTTACAATGCGACCTGTCGCGACCCTTGTTTTGGTGGCATCGGCTTTGTTTTGCCCTTTTATTTTGGCCTGATAAGTAGCGTTGAAAAAACGATTGGGTTGTTCAATATACTTATACTTTAGTAAAACCTGATACCTCACCTTATGTTCCAAATTGTTGGCTTGCGATGGGCCATCTACAATTAAAAGGCCCAAGATAGAAAAAGTATTGCGAATAATGAATTGTCGTTGGGTAATTTGTGCAACGTTGTTGCATTTGAATGGCTTGGTTAGTGTTGATAGGGTGGCTCAAAAACCAAAAAAGCTACCCAACATTGTGGGTAGCTTTTTTGAATGACTGACCTTTCGCAGGTTAAAAATTTGTTTATTTTTAATAAATACCAGTTACGAAGTTCAGGTTAAAATATGAAGAACTGGTTTTCATTAAGCCTTTCATTTTTTTCTACAGCAAAAAAAACGAAACAAAAAATGCCGCGGCTCTAGTCTGTCTAGCTAAACTTGCTCCATTGCGCCTAAAATGCTCAAACATTCCATCCTCACGCAAAGCCAGCGCGCTACCCACGGATGTCAGTGATCATTTTTAACGGCTCCATTACTCAAGTTCTTAACGCTGACAGACTAAATGCCGAACCGACTGAAAGGAGCTCAACGAAGTTAATCTAGCTGACGCATTCATCACTGTGTTTCCTGTATAATTTCCAAATAAAATCACTGCGAAAGGTCTGTGAATGACTTTAAAATGATAAAAAAATCAACGGTTGAGCTTTCTATCCAGCAGCGCCATGGTGTGGTCTACCAACTCCATATTGCCCCATCCCTGGTGACCAGGAACCACGATTTGAGTTTGGGCGAATTTGCCTTGCAAAGTACGCAGTCCGCGTTTCCAGTATTTGAAGTGAGCATCTTTGGTGTAGCCCAATCCTTTGGCTTCTTTGCTTTTGATAAAGCATCCTCCAAATAGCAGCTTTTGCTTGGGCAAGTATACCACAATGTTATCCGGAGTGTGTCCCCAGCCTGGTGAGAAAATCTGGATGTCGATGTTGCCCGCGTCTATCATTTGGTTTTTCTGTAAAGTAGGTTTAGGAGATGGGAACCCACCTTTTACCGCTCGTCTGGCGGTCAACTTGGTAGAAACTACTGGGATTTTGGCTTCTTGAAAAACCCGAATGCCACCTACCCGGTCGTCGTGCGAATGGGTAAGAATGACCTGAGAGATGGGTTTGCGCAAGTTGCTTTTTACCCAAGTAATCAATTGTTTGGATTGTTCGTCGCCCCAGGCAGTATCAATGATGAATACCCCCTTGCGGGTTTTGAGGATGAGACCATTGGCCGGAAATTTAGTGCTGCCCAAGTATTTGTAGGAAGTATGCACATATACGTTTTTCGCGATTTTGGTGACTTTTATCTTCAGTGGTTTTTTTTGGGCATACCCCACCACTGCGGTTAGAAGGCTAAGTGCTACCACTAAGCCGGTTGCTCTGAAAGTTGTCATTTTGGTGTCGAGTTTTGTTTTTGTTTTCAGCGAACCCAGCTCAGCTCTTAAGCATAAAAAAACTGGAGATGGATTCAAAGTAAAACTACAAAAATAACCTAATCCATTTGACTGATCTCTTTTGGCTATACTTCTTCAAAAAATAGTCCCATAGCGCTGCTATGAAACAATTTTCTTCATTGTCTAACCACAAGATATTTCGCCAAATTTGGACTACTTTATTTTTTCCGTTTTACAAATGCAAAAATGCCCAAAAAATACCTGTATTACTATCCTTTTTTCTACTTATTTGCCCCTCGGTAAATACTTAATATTTGTTCTTGAAATAGTACTTTTGGCGGTTTAATGCCCATTCCCTCGAAATAATAATGCGAAGAAAAACGAATTGAATCGTGCTTAAATCCGCTTTTTTTTGTATTATCGGGTGATTGTATAAGTCAAGTAATTTTGATACTCCAAAACTCCTCAACAAATGGCAACCCCTACAAATCCTGAAAAAGGGTATGAGCGATTTTTTAATAAGTTTTTCGAGCGTGACTTCAAAGACGTTTCCAAGTTTTTGCAAGGCTTGGGCCTCAAGCCTGCCAAAGCTGTAGAAGTAGTAGTAGATCGCTTACGCAAAATTGAGAATGTCGACAAAGCCTTTTACACCGCCTTGGTATATAGCTCAGCGACTACTTTTTACAATGCCTTGGTCAAACATGAACTCGAGTTACCAGGAGATCAACTATTGATTACTCAATTTCGGAATAGCTTGTTTCAAAGTCGCGAAATTCTGGATTACAAAGCCGAAGAGTTTGACATTGAAAAGTTCTTTTCTAATCAGGCAGTTCAAAATATTCAAGATCATTACAAAGGTTGGCTCCAACAAATGGGGTTCACAACATTAGACATTCGCAAGGTACAAGCCCATTTTACCGATTATTTCAAAATTGATTTTTATGAATTTCTAGAAGAAAGTAAAAGCAAGTATGAGCGCCTTACCGATTTTCTCAAACGTGATTCTTACCAAGAACGCATCAAGCTTTATCGTCGGGAGATGTACTATAGTCGCCTATCTAGTATGTACCTTGAGGCGGTACTGAATGATGAAAAAGGGGTGAGTTTGAAGGATTTGTATGTGGAGCCTTGGTTTAAGATAGAGGGTAATTGCTTATCTGAAAAATTGATTAGAGAAAAAAACTTAGAGAGAAACATAAATGATAGTGGTTTCATTGAGTTTGATGAACTGTATGATTTACATCACTATGTCAATCAATTGTTTTTAAATAAAGACCTGCTGGAGCTAGGTAAACAAGAAACACGAGTGTTGTTTGTCTTAGGTTACCCAGGGCAAGGGAAATCGTCTTTTTGTAAACGTTTGATGTATGATTGGATCAATGATGAAAATTTGCCTTTGAATCAGCATCTCCATTTCATCAAATTACGAGAGATATCTAATCCTCAACGTTTATTAAGTGATACGCTGGAAATATTGAGAAAAATCGCTGAAAAATCAAAAGATGTAGATATTCCTGAAAGAGAATTTCAAAAAAGTTGGCTGATTTTGGATGGTTTAGATGAACTCATTATGAATAACAGCTTAGATGATCATGAAGTGGATGACTTATGTAAACAATTTATTCAAGAAGCTAAAAATCACCCCAAATTAAGAATTGTACTGACCTCTAGAATAGGATACATTAATTTAGAGAATTTGCCTACCAATCGTTCTCATACACTTGTGTTGCAACTACAAGGTTTCACCTTGAATCAACAGTTAGAATGGTTACGAAATTATCAAGTTTATCATGTAGAAACAAAGTTGACTGAGGAGAAGTTGAGAGATTTTAACCAAAAAATGGAACATGAGGCAATTCAAGAACTACTTGAGCAACCTATTTTATTAAATATCATTGCTTCACTGGAAAACGCACCAAGTGGTAGTTCAACCAAAGTACAGATTTATGAAGATTTGTTTACAATGCTGATCAAACGAGAGTACTCTAAAGATGGGCAAAATGCTGCTCAGGAAGGACTTACTGAAGATAAGTTACGCAAGGTGATTCAAGACATTGCTATCAAAATATTTCATTCTCCTTATGACTATGTACATTATTACCAACTGAAACAAATGGCAAAAGAGGAGTGGGAAATTGATAATTTTGAGAAGTCATTAAAAAGCCTGATGGTTAGTTTTTACTTCAAAGAAACTACTAAAAACTATAAGGATGATAATCGAGAAAACAAAGGGAATTACGCAGTAGAGTTCCTCCATAAGTCTTTGCAAGAATACATGACCGCAGAAAAAATCTGGCGTGAAGTACAAGAATTATCCAATAAAAAGGACAGTTTTTTCAAAGAAGTATTCGAGCTATTTGCTCCCAAACTACTGAGCCCAGAAGTAGCCCGAGATTTGATTGACATCATCCAGCAAGCCGATGAGACCTTGAAGCAAGTCGTGGCCAAGAAATTCCAAAGATTCTTCCCCGAGTTGCTTAAGCACGATTTTTTGTACAAATACGAATACCATCCTGGCCCTGCCACTATGGTGAGCCCTACCGAACAAAGTCGCCACGTTTTTTACGGTTTTTGGACCATCCTGATATATGCTCAACCATTAGTGAGCGGTACATTATTTGTCAAGTCTTCCCAAGAATTCTAATAAC
>CALDJV010000517.1 GCA_937899305.1 uncultured Cytophagaceae bacterium | reverse complement strand
TCGAATGGAATAGACTCGCGCCCAATCAATGAAAAATCTATCTTGCCTGTTACATTGGCCAAGTCTTCACGGGTAATTCGGTTGCCTTGCTCGTCCTCAAAGATGATATCACTCATAAGTATTGATTTAGTTAAGGTGATGAATTGAAGTTTTTTACTTCACTACTGATGGATAGATACGCAAATATAGCATCTGTGAGGTCTTCGCAAACTTATTGCCCTGATTACTTGTGTCTTTAGCTTTAATAAACGTTTTTACCCACTATCCAATCCACTCTTGAATTGTTATTTTTTTTGATCTGGTGTCTCAAAATAACCACTTAGTCACTTGTGAATCAGCCAATAGCTGTCTATATTTGATCTTAGTGTCTTTTCATGGACGGACAATTAATAGCAAAAAAATACTACCCCAAATTATTTAAACGACACAGTGGATCATCACAAGGCATCATCTCATCAAGATAACCCTCACCACACAAATGGAATCATTCCAAATGGTTTTTCTAATGGCATTGACAATGGTGAACACAAAACCATCCCTCCCAACAACGAAGCCAAGCCTACCCGTCAGTTTACCCAACGTTATCGTACTGCGCTCACCATCACTGCTCTAGTATTTTTGGCTAGTTATTTATTGATTAGCTATGAACTCAAAGACCAGGCAAAGTTTACCAACCTGATCAATGAAGTAGGCAAACAGCGCATGCTGAGCGAGCAAATTGCCAAGTCGGCCATCTTGATTGAACACTGTAGCAAAACCAAAGAATGTAAAGAGCATATCATGGACTTTACCCGCATGCTCAAGAGTTGGAAAAAACGCCAGGCCGAATTACACTATGGTGATTCTACTCGAGGCATCATTCTGCAAAATAGTGACACCATTCGGGCCATGTATGCCCAAACAGACAAATACTTTCAGCCCTTGCGCCATGCCTGCGACCGCCTGGATGCCTTGATGCTTAAAAAACGAATTAGCAAGCTGCTCATCAAGCGGGCGGTACAATTTATTCTTGAAAATGAATCGGACTACTTATGGCATATGGATGCCATTGCCAACCAATACGATGAAGAAGCCAAGGCTTCGCTTCATCGGTTAAATAACATTCAAGTGGGGCTGCTGGTCATTGCTTTTTTGACTTTGATATTGCAGGAATTCCAGATTTTTCAGCCAGTAGTACGCCGGATGAAAATATACCTGGACAATATCGGTAGAGCCAGCGTACAGTCCAACCAAAAAAACCAGGAGCTGGAGGTTGCCTACGACTCGCTCAAAGAAGAAGAAGAAAAGGCTCGACAAAATGCCGAAGTATTGACCGAAATCAATAATAACTTACTGCGTACCCAAATGGAGTTGACCTCGGCCCATGACGAGTTGAAACTCAAAAACAGGGAATTGGAGGAAGCCTCTGAAATCATTAGTCTCAATGAAAAATTGGAGACTGCCCGCTTTTTTGACAATTCAGTGAGCCAGTTTTCGGCGGTCATGAACTGGAAAAACAACCAAGACTTGTATAGCTGGAGCGATCATTTACTTACCCATTTGGTGCCTTTTGTAAATGGTTTGCAAGCCGTCATTTATAGCTACGACGAGGACAAAAGCAAACTCATGGCTACCGGAGGGCACGCGGTGTCTAAAGAATTTTACCAAGTGAGACAAGCCCTGGATTTGGGAGAAACCATGGTAGGGCAAGTAGCCAAAAGCCGGGAGGCCATTTATGTACAAAACATTGAGAGCAGTCATTATGAAACCTTAGCTGGTACTTCCGAAATTTACCCCAAAAATATTTTTATTCTCCCCCTTATCTACAATGAGGCTTTGTGTGGGGTATTGGAACTCACCAGCATCGAGGCCTTCGAAGAACGTCACCTGGAAGTATTGCGCCGCTTGAGCGAAACCATTGGGGCCAACCTCAATGCCCTGCGTAGTCAAAAACGCATTAACCAGCTCTTTATGGAGTCCCAAAATGCCCAGCGAGATTTGGAAGAAAGCCTGGTGAAAATCCAAGAAACTGAAGAACGTTTCCGAAAACTGGCCGAAGTAACGCAGGAAGGCTTGCTGTTTTTGGACGAGGAAACCCAAACCATCAAAGATGCCAACTCGGTATTGGCCAAAAACATGTTGGGCTATGAGCACATCAGCGAGCTAATGGATAAAAATTACCTCTCGTTGATTGCCCCCGAATACCGTCGTGAAGTAGAAAGGGTATCTATCATTGGTAAAAATACCGTGTATGAAACCATGGCTTTGCGCAAAAATGGGGATACCTTCCCGATCGAGCTACAGGGACGCAAGGTAAACTACAACGACGTGACGATGGTGGTGCTTTCGGTCCATGACATTACCGAACGTAAAAAAACCGAAAAAGAACTCGAGGAAGCCAACCGCATTGCGAGCCTGGTAAAAGAGCTGGAAAAGAAGAACAAAGACATCACCGCCAGTATCGAGTATGCCCAACGTATCCAAGAGGCCATTTTGCCGCAACAAGACATGCTCAAGGGGTTTTTGCAGCATTTTGTACTCTACACTCCCAAAGACATTGTATCAGGCGATTTTTACTGGATGGCCGAAAAACACGAACACACCTTTGTGGCAGCGGTGGATTGTACTGGACATGGCGTACCAGGCGCTTTTATGTCCTTGATTGGGTATTCTCAATTAAATAAAATCATTATTGAGCAGGGCATTACCCGCCCCGACCAAATACTGACCCAACTCGATGCCGGAGTAAGCGAAGCCCTTCGCCAACAAGAGGGCAAGTCAAAATCTCGCGATGGGATGGATTTGGGATTGATCGCCCTCAATATCTACGAAAAGAAATTGAGCTTTGCTGGAGCTTATCGCCCCATGTATTTGGTAAGGGGAGGCGAATTGACCGAGTACAAAGGGAATTCATTTTCTATTGGGGGGAACTTCAAATCAAAAAAGAAGAAAAAGGAGTTTACCCAAACGGACCTTATTCTACAAAACGGAGACACGATTTACATTACTTCTGATGGTTTTGCCGATCAATTTGGAGGTCCGGAAAACCGTAAATACATGACCAAAAACTTCAAACGATACCTGACTACCATCCAACAATATGATCTGGAACGACAACGGGAGCTGCTCAATCAGGAGTTTCTCCAATGGATGGGCGATTACCGCCAAATGGACGATATTTTGGTGATTGGTCTGCGGTTTTAATGATTGTTTTCCTAGTTGGTAGTCAGTAGTTCGTAGTTTTTTGTTCTAAAGTCCATATTCGGTGGTCCAATGCTGTTTATTTAAGGGTTTGAATGGTTGATGTTTATTTACGCTCACTTTATCTTCCATGCGCCTCAAAATGCCTCAATCGTGACTAAAACCAACTTATCTTGGTTATTTGAGTTGTCCCCTCCTCAGCCGATACCTGCCTGTCCTTCCGAATTTATATGAGGATGAAGTAGGCATCAACGAAGTTTCGTGAACTCCAAGTTCATCCTCACCAAGGTTCGGAAGGACAAGGCACGTAGTCGTTTTGAAAACCACGAAAATAATGGTATTTGAGATAAATAGGCCATTGATCATCGGTGTTATCGCGTATCACTACGAAAAAAGCATTAATCACTGGTCCCCCCTCCTACTTACTAGCCGTTGAACGCCTTTGAGCACCTCAATTTGCTTTTCCTGATGGGCAATTCGGGCTTCTTTTATTTCTAAATCTGCCCGCTGCTCTGTAATCATTTGCATGTAGAATTCAATTTGCCTTTTGTAATGCACCATCTCTTTTTTGACGATTGCCAGTACCCGTGACCTCAGATTTTGTGTTTCCTGGTCATTGGGGAGGTAATCTGGCTTGAACCAATCTGCCAAGGTTTCAGGAATCTGAGATGAAACATAAGTAGGTTTTTGGGGATGCTCCAAAGTTTTGTTAAACCACCCAATCAAGTGAGTCAAAAATATGTCTGGCATCTCTTGACCAAATTCAATGCTGGCCACGATTGTGGGAGTGGTCTCAAAAATAGCCGCCCATTCTTCCAACGAATAACCCAGCTTTTGGCGTAATTGCTTGAGTAGTAAACCCATTTGTTCTTTTTGATTCTTCATTTTTTTCTATTGTTACAAAGCTTCATGATCTATGCTGTGTATCGTGAAAATTCACGAAACAAGTTTAGGAAATGAAGAGGGAAAAATACAAGCTCAGGCTGTTTACTGGGTGTTATTCCGAATAGATATTCTTTGATTAGTTATATGAAATATCGGTATAGACCAAATACCTGATTCATATCGCTTTGATGAGCCTAGAAACTGCGTTTGGAGAGCCTGAACGACTCACTAATCATAAATTCACGAAAATAAAATAGTATTATATCAATTTAAAACAGCACTATAATAATTGATTTCACCTCGAATAACACCCGATAAACATGTTTAATTTGACTTTTGAGGACGAAACCGCTTAACATTGCCACGAGAAAAAGGTTCAATTTTATTTACTCTATGGTTTCGGCTGATGGTTGTATTGTTCCGCT